>NZ_VPBW01000070.1:0-4126 GCF_013418535.1 Acinetobacter sp. YH12137
CTGAATAGCCAATCCTTTGAGCAGATATGGATATTTACGGTGAGCTTGATTAGCCTGGCTTAAATTTGGTTTGCAATATAACGCCTGAATACCCATTTTCTTCATTAAAGTACGTGTATGACGTCGTCCTATATGATGCCCTTGACGATTCAACAAATCACGCATCATACGACTGCCTGCAAAAGGATATTGCATATGTAATTCATCAATACATCGCATCAGCTTCAGATCTGATGAGCTAACAGGTTTTGGGCGATAATAATAACAACCACGAGAGACTTTCAGTAACTTAGCTTGTTTAGATACTGAAATCTGAAGTGAGTGATCGATTAACTTTTGTGGTTGAAGCGGCCCAGTTTCTTCAACACACCTTCTAAAAAATCAATTTCTAATGCCTGCTCACCGATTTTTGCATGTAACTTTTTAAGATCAATGGGAGGTTCTGATGGAGCTTTTGATTGATCGAAAGCTTGTGAGGAAGCTGAGATCAATTGATTTTTCCAGTCAATAATTTGGTTTTGATGAACATCAAACTCAGAACTCAATTCAGCAAGTGTTTTTTCTGCTTTGATCGCAGCAAGTGCTACCTTAGCCTTAAAGTCGTTTGAATGATTTCTTCTTGGTCTACGTGCCATAAAATACTCCATATATTGATGTTTATAACATCATTTGAGGAGCAGAGTATCACTTATAGGAGTTGTTCAAATTTCCGGATCCATCTCTTAATGACATCAGCAATTTAAAATATATTCTCTTTGCGATTTCGCTATTTGCCTTGGCTGCCTTATTTGTCAGTATCAAGATTTTGAAAAACTTCCGTCGTTTTCTGGAAAAATAACTATTCAATCATTAGGGGAGCATTTGCTCCCCTTTTTTGATCTTTAATTTTAGATATTTTGATTAAAAGTATCGCAAGCAGACATTTGTCCCGATTTCAAACCGGTATTAAACCATTTTACCCGCTGTGCACTGGTACCATGCGTAAAGCTGTCTGGTACGACATGGCCTTGGGCCTTTTTCTGCAGATAGTCATCACCGATCTTGTGTGCCGCATCCATGGCTTCCTGTACATCACCCTGCTCCAGGAATTGCGTACGCTCATGGTTATGATAAGCCCATACCCCAGCCAGACAATCCGCCTGTAGTTCTTGACGTACAGAAAGCTGATTACCCTGCGCTTGAGTGGCTTGTTGGCGTGCCTGCTGTACCTGTGAAGAAATACCTAAAATGGTCTGGATATGATGACCCACCTCATGTGCTACCACATAGGCTTGAGCAAAATCGCCTGCCTGATCATTGCGAGATAACTCGGTTGAGTTCTGTTCCCCACTAATTCCCATCTGAGTACGCATATCTTTAAAGAATGCCGTATCAATATAAACTTTCTGGTCTGCCGGACAGTAGAAAGGTCCCATGGCCGATTGCGCTGTACCACAACCAGAATTTACTACCCCACTAAATAGAACCAGTTTAGGCGGAGTATATTGCTGGTTCAGCTGCTGCTGAAATACTTGAGACCAGGTATCTTCTGTATCGGCAAGCACAGTTCCTACAAAATCGATCGCTTCTTGCTGTTCTGGCGTTGGATTTTCCAGACCCCGTGTTTCTGCACTAGAAACACCTTGCGTAACTTGCTTGGTGGTTTGATAGGCTTGCTGTGGATCAACGCCAAAAAACTTCCAGGCCACGAAAGCAATAATCAACCCGAGAATACTGATTCCACCGGCTTTGGCACCACCGCCACGACGGTCTTCTACATTGCTACTAACACGACGTCCTTTCCAGCGCATAGTGAGATTCCTTATAGTTTAAATTCAGCTTATTTTAACGGGCCTGATTTATACTTGCTTTGGTTTCGATCTGATTTTTTGAATAAAGCCAATCAAGATAAATACAATTAACCCTGCCACAAAACCAATCACCAGATTAATCAGTGTAGGCGTAACAGCCCCTACGATACTGCCCAGACTAGGCATATGCTCTACATACTCAACCGAATCTTCAGTAAAATGATGAAACCATGGAATGGTATGGGCAATAATCCCGCCTCCGACCAGGAACATCGCAATCGTACCTACAATCGTGAGGGTTTTCATCAATTTAGGAGCAAAAGCCAGTAATCCACGGCCTATACTTTGCTTGAAGCTGGATGCCTGCTTAGTCAGGTACAAACCTAAATCATCAATTTTAACAATCATGGCGACGAAGCCGTACACCCCGACTGTCATTAATATGGCAATTCCTGCCAGTACGATGACCTTGGTGGTAAAAGCTGCGGCTGCCACCGTGCCCAAAGAAATCACTACAATTTCCGCAGATAAAATAAAGTCAGTTCGGATCGCACCCTTAATTTTCTCTTTTTCAAATGTGGCCAAATCGGTTTCGATCGTAGTGAATTCAGCCTCAGCATCTTCTTCAGTCTTGGCTTTCTTATGCTTTAAACTATGTAGAACTTTTTCTACGCCTTCATAACAGAGAAATAAACCGCCAATCATCAGTAAAGGATTGATTAACCAAGGCGCAACCACACTAATAAGTAAAGCCAAAGGAACAAGAATCAGCTTATTAATAAAAGAACCTTTCGCTACCCCCCACACCACAGGAAGTTCACGTTCTGCCCTTACACCGCTGACTTGCTGGGCATTTAATGCCAAGTCATCCCCCAAGACACCTGCTGTCTTTTTTGCAGCCATCTTGCTCATCACGGCAACATCGTCTAAAACAGTCGCAATATCATCCAATAATATTAATAAGCTGCTCGCCATTCTTGTTATCCTTATTACCTTTAGACATATTTTAATGAAAATATTTAAAAAATATTGTATTCACTTGTTTAATTAATAAGATTTTTTTACTGCGGCTTTTTTTCTGGCTGACATTCAAAAACAGAATGCCGTACAATGTGGCCATTCGTTAAAATATAGATGTAGTACAGACTACTTTTTGGAATAGATAATGAGTAATCAAGATAATCGTCCAGTAATCTTGACTGGCGACCGTCCTACCGGACAGCTTCACCTTGGCCATTTTGTCGGTTCATTACGCTCTCGCGTAGGTTTACAAGATTCTCACCATCAACATTTGTTACTCGCTGATGCTCAAGCCCTGACAGATAATGCAGACAACTTTGAAAAAGTACGTCGCAATATTATTGAAGTAGCAACAGATTATCTGGCTGTCGGTATTGATCCAACCAAAACTACTATCTGTGTTCAGTCTTGCCTGCCAGCCTTAAACGAACTGACTATGCTCTATCTGAACTTTGTGACAGTTTCACGTCTAGAGCGCAACCCGACCATTAAATCAGAAATTCAGATGCGTGGTTTTGAGCGTGATATTCCTGCAGGTTTCTTATGCTATCCAGTGGCTCAAGCAGCAGATATCACAGCCTTTAAAGCAACTGTAGTTCCGGTGGGCGAAGACCAGATTCCAATGATCGAACAGACCAATGAGATTGTACGTCGCCTTAACCGTCAGATTGGCCGTGAATTACTGCCTGAATGTAAGGCGCTGCTTTCTAATGTGGGACGCTTACCAGGTTTTGACGGTAAAGCGAAAATGTCTAAATCATTAGGTAATACTATTGTTCTAGATGCCTCTGACAAAGACATCAAAAAAGCTGTCAATGCGATGTATACCGATCCGAATCACCTTCGCATCGAAGATCCAGGCCAGGTTGAAGGCAATGTGGTATTTACTTACCTGGATGCATTCGACACCAATAAAGAAGAACTGGAAGAACTGAAAGCACATTATCGCCGTGGTGGTTTAGGTGATGGTACGGTGAAAAAACGTCTGGAAGGTATTCTGAAAGAGCTAATCGGTCCAATTCGTGAACGTCGGATGGAACTGGCCAAAGATCCGGATTACATCATGGATATTTTGAAAACGGGTACAGATAAATGCCGTGACATTACACAGGCCACTTTAGATGAAGTGAAAACAGGCTTAGGTGTTTTCCATTTCTAAGCTAGACAATATTTAAAAAAGCCCTTCATAAAGTAATGCCAGTCAGTTAAGAGATTGACTGGCATTTTTTTGGGTATTTCTGTGGTTTCCCTTTCACAACTCGTGGGTAGTTTCTACTTCTTTTTTTCGGTAAAACATACCTTTTAGATTTTTCCAT
>NZ_VPBW01000071.1:0-3617 GCF_013418535.1 Acinetobacter sp. YH12137
CAATGGCTTTTATGGCTTCAGCTTTAAATTCTGCGGTGTAAGTCTTCTGTTTCTTGCTCATGGTAAACTCCTAATGAGTATGTATAGTTTACCAAGTTAAACCCTCCTGTTTTTTAAGCACACATCACTTTCCTGACCGCCATTATTGACGATCGCATTCCAATAGCGGTCAGTTTCTTCCTGATCCTCTGTGGCGACTTGAAATGAGAAAGATTCATTATGCTGAAATACAGGCCCTCCATTTAAACCAATACATGGAATACCCAGTACGGTAAAGTCTACTGTGATGACATCACCTGCTTTACCAGAGGGATAATCTCCAGGTGCAAGAACGATGGCACCTATAGATGAATTTGGAAAAGTTTCTGCATAAAATCGTGCAGCTTCTTCAGCATCATGATCGTACCAAAGACAGATGGTATTCTTTGCGATATTCATGATCTCACCTTTTCTTTCAGAATAGGTTTTAAACTACCTAAGAACTCTTCAATATCTCATCTACTAGTTGAGTCCTACTCTTCCCATCTTTCACCCAAAATTAAGATAAGCCTGTTTTAGAATTGTATATTTATTGATCTAATTGACTGAAAGCGTCATCAAAAAGAATAGTTTTAAAGAGTCGAGAGGAAACCTTTATCACCACTTAATCATAATATGTGATTCTCTTTTTAGAGAATCGGTCAAGCTGCTTTAAAAATCCTTCGAAATAATCTTTCTGCTTTTCTTCAGTTCGATAACTTGCATATAAAGTCCGGCGCAGTCCATTCGGGGCTATACAATTCAAACGGCGTGAAGTCACCCAGCCTTTTTGCTCATATTCATTCACTACCCAATCTGGCAAGGCTGCAATTCCCCGACCACTGGCAACCAGTTGAATCAGCATTTGAGTCAAGTCGGTGGTCCGAATTTGTTTAGGTAAAATATTCGCTGGAATAAACAGGTGTGACATGATGTCCAGACGGTGCTTGTCCACTGGATAAGTAATCAGTGTTTCTTCCGCCAATTCCTGGACGCTAATACTTTGAGAACGCACTAAAGGATGAGTATTCGATAGCACCAAACGCGACTCATACTCAAAAATCGGGAAATACTCTATACCCTTCAGTTCAATAGGATCAGCGGTAATAAGCAGATCGAATTCCCCTGTTTGTAATAATTCATGCGGATTGGCCTCAAAGCCAGAAGCGAAATCCAAATCTACATCTGGATATTGAATACGATATTGATTCAGTAAAGGCATCAACCAGTCGAAACAGCTATGGCATTCGGAAGAAAAAATGATCCGTCCTGTCTGCCCATGCACAATGCGAATGATATCACTCTGTGCAACATGGACTTGAGGCAAAATATCATCTGCCAGCTTCAGTAAGCGCTGCCCGACATTGGAAAAACTGACCGGGCGACTACGGCGATTGACGATTTCGACTCCGAACCATTGATCCAATTCACGAAGCTGATGGGACAAAGCTGAAGGCGTGAGACAAAGATCTCCTGCTGCTGCAACCAGTGAGCCATGTTCTCGTAACGCGACTAAGGTTTTTAAATGACGAAGTTCTAACATGAATGCCCTGAAACCTATCTAATCTGATTCAATCTTAATTAAATAAGCTTACCCTATTTTGAACTTTAATATTATTAAATTTCATTTTAAAATTTATAGAATGAATTTTTCTCAACCAATAAAATCTACCACTCTTATCGATACAAAATAAAAACCTCCGAAATTAGGAGGCTTTTACTTCAGTTAGAGTTTAAGACTCAACCTCTTTTCAAAAGAAGGAAACACCCTAGCTCAAAAATCATGAGACATTTCCTTCTATTCAGGCTTAATAAACTTAACTGTTTTTTATGGACTGAAAGACTTGATAGGCTGCCTTGATTCGCTCTGCATTGGGAATTTTTTTATTCATCATCATCACCAGTCCAAAATTTTCTTCTGGAATAAACAGTACATAGGTTCCAAAGCCATTGGTTGAACCAGTTTTATGAAAAACTTGTGATTTTGCCTGAACAGTATTTTTGACTACTGGATTTGCTTGCATCACGACTTTTTCAGAATTACTTACCAGCAAAATATCGAGTGTCGTCGGATATGAAAAAGTCTCCCAGCCGAGTGCTTGAGTCATTTTCCCAAGTTTAAAATACCCATGATGAGTTTCCAGAAGCGCTTGTTTAATATCAGGCTTGTTTTTTTTCAGATTCAGATTGGCATCTAATAATTTCAGCATATCGGGAAGTGTAGATTTCACCCCATAAGCCTGGGCATCTAAAGCTCCCGGGTTTACCTGCACCGGATGATTGTTCTGATCATAGCCGAAAGCATAGTGAACCCTTTGTGCTTTCGGAACATTAATATAGGTATTCTTTAAATTGAGTTTTGGAAAAATCGTCTGTTCCAGCAATACGCTAAAAGGAACATTCATTGATCTTGCACTTAACTCACCAAATAAGCCAATACTGGGATTTGAATATTGCCGATATTGGCCAGGCGGATGTTTGACCTGCCAATCTTGGAAATACTTTAAAACTTGCTGATCAGTCTGGACCTGATCTGGAAATTGCAAAGGTAAGCTTCCACTTGTATAAGTCGCTAATTCCAGCAAACTGACTTTGTTGATTTCTGAATTCTTTAAATCAGGCCAATATTTAGCTGGATGATCATTAAAAGAAAGCTTGCCCTGACTCTTGGCATAGCCCCCTGCAATGCCCGTAAAGATTTTACTTACAGAACCTAATTCAAAAATTGTTTGCCGATTTACAGCTTTATGGTCGATATGAGATTGCAGGCCATAATAGTATTCATGATTTTTTCCCTGATAAATCACCCCGACTGCCATTCCCAATACATCATATTGTTGCATGAGCGGCTTGAATGACTGATCAATAGCAGCCTTAATATAATATCCCTTTGTTTCATCTGCATTTGCCTGAACGCTAAATCCTATAGCCAAGACAATGATTCCTGCCTTAAATCCTTTCACAGTACTTAAAACCTTTCTTATTTTTTTATCCCATTTAAGAAAGTGGTTATCTTCTCACTTATTTCCCCACTCATCCTTAGTAGATTCTTTATTTCTCTTTCTATTGATTAGTGAATTCAATTTCTGAACTATTCAATCTCTCTTGTCTATAAGTTGCTCCCTCATAGAGGACATATAGTCATTCCAAGCTTTCTCCACTTTTTTATAAAAATGGTAGAACTGGCATACCTATAAAATTTGAAAATAAAATATAAGAGTTAAATAAAAATAAGCTAAATCTAGCCATACCTCTAAATTTAAGATTTTATTTTATTGACTAAAAAATTATTAGATAAAAATTCAATCCCACTATTTAAAATAAAAACCTCCCAAAATAAGGATGTTTAAAAAATTAAAAATATATTTGAAAAATAAATCAGAATATAAAATACATAAATTATTTTTAAGAAAAGTTGTTAACAAAATAAACTATTGATTATATTTATATTTTAAAAAATAAGCCTAAAGATGAGACTGTAAATTAAATTGTGTAATTGCCTGAATTTGCTATGTTCATATTCACAACGGAGTCAGGCAACATGATGAACGAACAAAAACTAAAAGACCTTGCAGCAGAATTTGCTAAAGGAATCAAAA
>NZ_VPBW01000072.1:0-3416 GCF_013418535.1 Acinetobacter sp. YH12137
GCCAGGCCTCAGCATTTTATTATGGTGATCCCCTGGGCGAAATGCGCCTGGTAAGCAGAGTTTTTGAAATGTAAGGCCTTTGAATAAGACAAAAGGCTGCCTCATCGCTAACTTTGCAACAGTGCCAGTTTTATTACGAACGTGTTTTGGGTGGACAACGGAAAACATATTTCATCGAAAGACCAAAAAAAGAAAAAACACTTCCTGTTGTGATGAGTGAAGAAGAAACCATTCGGGTACTACGCGCTATTGAAAACGTGAAACACAAGGCTATTCTGATGACTATTTATTCGGCAGGTTTGCGCATTTCTGAATGTATAAACCTGAAAATAAAAGACATTGACTCCAAGCGCATGCAAATTCGTATAGAACAGTCAAAAGGAAAAAGAGATCGTTATACCATTTTATCTGAGAAAACATTAATTATTTTAAGAACATACTTTATGGAATATAAACCAAAAGATTATTTATTTGAAGGTCAAAAAGGTGGCGCATACTCAAGCCGAAGTATTCAAAACATTTTTAAAGCAGCTGTTTTAAAAGCAAAGATTCAAAAGGAAGTTACTGTACATACCTTACGACATAGCTTTGCAACGCATTTGCTTGAGAATGGTACGAGTTTACGTTATATTCAATCGTTGTTAGGTCATTCAAGCAGTAAAACAACTGAGGTTTATACACATATTACCACCAAGGGAATGGAACAATTAAAAAGTCCGATGGATTTGTTAGATATATAGAAAGGATTTGTATATTTGAGCAAAACTTAACAAAAAGCACTATGAATATAAATCCTTTTGAGAGAGTAGAAACGAACGGTAAACGGTTGAAAACGGATTTGTCACTGATAATGAAAGGTTTAGCAAAATAAGATATAGTGGATATATACGCCATTTGGCGTATAGCCACTTGTTATGTGCCATTTTTGAATGACAATGCGAATAGATACAGACAAACAAATGAATTTACTTAGTGATAAGAACGTTGCAATAATTGGTGGTGGACCCGTTGGACTGACTATGGCAAAATTATTACAGCAAAACGGCATAGACGTTTCAGTTTACGAAAGAGACAACGACCGAGAGGCAAGAATTTTTGGTGGAACCCTTGACCTACACAAAGGTTCAGGTCAGGAAGCAATGAAAAAAGCGGGATTGTTACAAACTTATTATGACTTAGCCTTACCAATGGGTGTAAATATTGCTGATGAAAAAGGCAATATTTTATCCACAAAAAATGTAAAGCCCGAAAATCGATTTGACAATCCTGAAATAAACAGAAATGACTTAAGGGCTATCTTGTTGAATAGTTTAGAAAACGACACGGTTATTTGGGATAGAAAACTTGTTATGCTTGAACCTGGTAAGAAGAAGTGGACACTAACTTTTGAGAATAAACCGAGTGAAACAGCAGATTTGGTTATTCTTGCCAATGGTGGAATGTCGAAAATAAGGAGCTTTGTTACCGACACGCAAGTTGAAGAAACCGGTACTTTCAACATCCAAGCTGATATTCTTCAACCGGAAATAAACTGTCCCGGATTTTTTCAGCTATGCAACGGCAACCGATTAATGGCGGGACATCAGGGCATTTTATTGTTTGCCAATCCCAATAATAATGGTGCATTGTATTTAGGAATTAGTTTTAAAACGCCCGATGAATGGAAAAATAAAATTCCCTTAGATTTTCAGGACAGAAACAGCGTTGCCGATTTTTTATTGAAAAGATTTTCCAAATGGAGTGAAGTTTACAAACAATTAATACGTTCGGTATCAACATTTCAATGCTTGCCCACAAGGAAATTTCCTTTGAACAATGATTGGAAAAGTAACCGTCCATTACCCATAACAATGATTGGCGATGCTGCTCATTTGATGTCGCCTTTTGCAGGACAGGGTGTAAATACGGGATTATTGGATGCTTTGATATTGTCTGAAAACCTTACAAACGGAGAATTTACAAGTATTGAAAATGCCATCGAAAACTACGAACAACAAATGTTTGTTTATGCAAAAGATACGCAGGACGAATCGACAGAAAACGAAACCGAAATGTTTAGTCCCAATTTTTCGTTTCAAAAATTATTGAATCTATAAACAGTAAGAAAAAACGGCTACTAACAAGCAGTTTTGCAATAGTGGGCAGAAGTGCAAAATTGAACTTGTGTGCTTCTATCAACTTTTGTACATTAGCTGCCAGTTTAAGATGGGTGCATTTGAGTATGCCCAAAGGAGCCCGCAAGTATGCGCAGGACGAAGCCAGTAGCCGCGCCGATGGTGGCGCGGGTCTATCTGCGCGTCAGCACCGACGCGCAGGACTTGGAACGCCAAGAGGCGATCACTACGGCCGCGAAGGCCGCCGGCTACTACGTCGCCGGCATCTACCGTGAGAAGGCATCCGGCGCACGCGCCGACCGGCCTGAGCTGCTGCGCATGATCGGCGACCTACAGCCCGGCGAGGTGGTCATTGCCGAGAAGATCGACCGCATCAGCCGCCTACCTTTGCCCGAGGCCGAGCGCCTGGTGGCCTCGATACAGGCCAAAGGCGCACGCCTGGCCGTCCCTGGCGTGGTCGATCTATCCGACCTGGCGGCCGAGGCCCAGGGCGTCGCCAAGATCGTGCTGGAAGCCGTGCAGATCATGCTTTTTCGCCTGGCCTTGCAGATGGCCCGCGACGACTACGAGGACAGGCGCGAACGCCAGCGCCAAGGCATTGAGTTGGCCCGCCAGGCCGGGCGGTACAAGGGCCGCCGTGCTGATCCGAAGCGCCGCGCCCAAGTTGTCGCGCTGCGCAAGTCCGGCTACAGCATCAACAAGACCGCCGAGCTGGCCGGGTACAGTGCGGCCCAGGTGAAACGGATATGGGCCGAGGTCAGCCAGGCCGAAGCGAAGCAGCACGGCGCGTTCGTGGAGGACGCATTGACGGAAGCCGATGCCCTGGCCGCTGTCGGCCAGGATGAGCGCCAGGAGGAAAGGGCATGAAGAAGCCGAACCAAGACGACGAGCCGTTTTTCATCACCGAGGAGATTGCGGCCGAAATGATCGCCGGCGGCTATGAGTTCGAGCTGCCGCCCATTCCTTGCACCATCCGCCTACGCGACGTGCTGGAGCGCATGACCGATGCTGAGCTAGCATTGCAGCCGGGCGAGATCGCCGACCAGGAGCGTGAACGCTGCCGGCGCAAGCCGTGTTCAACCTCATGATCTGGTCATGGTATTTTTCATGGCACTGAGCCTGATAGTTCTTGCAAATTGTTGTCACTAAAGGGTTTTGTGTGCTTGTTTACAATCGAGTGGGAGTGACGGGCACTGGCTGGCAATGTCTAGCAACGGCAGGCATTTCGGCTGAGGGTAAAAGAACTTTCCGCTAAGCGATAGACTGTATGTAAACACAGTATTGCAAGGACGCGGAACATGC
>NZ_VPBW01000073.1:0-3354 GCF_013418535.1 Acinetobacter sp. YH12137
CATGAAATACGGTATTCTGATGTGACAAAACCTGAATCCTGGTCGTTAAAGTGTTTGTTTGCACTCATATTTTAACTGTTAGGACTCAGGTTTTTTTATTTAAAGCAAACTATGGGACAGCAGTGGCATCAGCGTCCTTTTTTATTGGATCAAATATCTATTCCGGAGAACGGACCAGACTTAAAAAATGCAAATGGCGTTCATATTGGTCAATGATGTCCTGGATCAAATCTTCCTGAGTCCATTCCATCACATCATAATTTTGCCCCCCTTCCCTTAAAAAGACTTCTGCCTGATAAGACTGCGGAGAATCCGCATCCGGCATAAAGCTCGGTGCCAGAGTCTGGGTAGCAATGACCTGATAAATAAAGTTCATTTCATTCTGATGATCGACACGTAACTCGATCCCATCTTCCAGTTTAAAGATTTTCACCTGGATGTGACGACGTTTCAGTTCAGCCTGAAAACTGTTAAAAGCTTTGCTGACCATCTTATCAATATAATCACGTACTTCATCATGCGTATGCGGATAATGCATAATTAAACCGAGTCGCTGTTGCCAGCTACGCGGGTTCTGAATGGCCCGTGGGGTAATACGCGCAGCTTGTAGCGCATGCATTTTCGTTACATCCAGATGCAGGGCCTTAATCAGTCCCCAGCAAATCAGCAGCATAATGAATGTGAACGGTAAGGCACTCATAATCGTAGCCGACTGCAGGGCTTCCAGCCCGCCTGCCAGTAACAGAATGATGGCCAATAAAGCCATTAACACGGTCCAGAACAGACGCTGCCAAGTCGGTGAATTCTCGGTTTTCGCCGTGAGATAATCCGTGACTAATGATCCAGAATCTGCTGAAGTGACAAAGAACAGGATAACCAATACCGTAGCAATAATACTGGTGACTGAATTAAATGGCAGATTACCTAAAAATTCGAACAATGCTACAGAGGAGTCACGTTGTACTGCCTCAAGCAGATTAGTATTGGCTTCATGCATGATACTGAATAATGCAGCATTGCCCATAAAGCCCATCCAGATCAGGGTAAATCCGGTAGGAATCAGTAGAACCCCAACAATGAACTCACGGATACTGCGGCCTTCGGATACTCGGGCAATAAACATCCCGACAAATGGCGACCAGGAAATCCACCAGGCCCAATACATAATGGTCCAGCCACCAATCCAGCCACTAGGCTGATAGGCATACAGATTAAAGGTCATACTGAACAGGTTTGCAACATACTGGCCAGAATTCTGGATAGTGGTCTGCAGAAGATAGATGCTTGGACCGGTAACAAAAACAAAGATGAGTAGCAGTAAGGCAAGCAGCAGATTCAGTTCAGCTAGGCGTTTGATGCCCTTATCCAAACCAAAAAATACGGACATTGATGCCATTACAGTGACGGCAATAATCAAAATGACCTGAGTACTGGGGGTCTGCTCAACTCCAAATAGGTAATTCAGACCCGAATTAATCTGAGTCACCCCAAAACCTAAAGTTGTCGCAACCCCAAATACTGTCCCTAAGGTGGCAAAAGTATCTACCCCGTCTCCGATCGGGCCATGAATCCGGTTACCGATCAATGGATATAAGGCAGAGCGAACTTTTAAAGGCAGGTTATGTCGATACGCAAAATAGGCCAATGACAGACCCACAATGGTGTAAATCGCCCAGGCATGCAGGCCCCAGTGGAAGAAGGTCACGCGAATAGCTTGCTGCGCGGCCAGTACAGTTTCTGGTTCACCAGCAGGCGGTGTGACATAATGCATAACCGGTTCTGCAACACCGAAAAACATCAGGCCGATCCCCATGCCTGCGGTAAACAGCATGGCAAACCAGGATGCCTGGCTGTATTTTGGCTGACTATGGTCGGGCCCGAGTTTAATTTTCCCCATATCGGACAGGGCAATATAAATCAGGACAATCAGGAAGATCGCCACGGAGAGGACATAAAACCAGCTAAATGAAGTGGTAATCCACGCATTCATTTGCTTGGTCAACAGGTCGAATGAATCAGGTGCCAGTATTACCAGTCCCAAAAAAATGGCGATAATCACCACTGTACTAATAAAGACATTCGGATTGATATTGGCAAACCAGGATGAAGGTTTGGAAGGCATAGATCCCCCATTTTTTTAATAGATTGAATGCCGGGAGGCTTGAATCATTATTGATAAGTAAAAACATTCTGATCGAGAGAATTACGATCAAAGATACGTTTTGGACCTTAAGATTTTAAAATATTCAGGAAAATAAAGCCGTTAAGTTACTGTAACCAAGCTATGCAGCTCTGTACGTTCTATTCCTCAGGCTTTCTATGCTTATGTTGTATATGAGTCTGTTTAGGAAGATGAGAAATATACTGTAAGGCAATCAGACGCGAGACTATTAAGGCCAGATACATTACCCCGACAAACATCTGGATAATGGCCAGCATCCGTGCGACCGGACTGACCGGCATCACATCAGATAATCCTGTAGCAGACTGCACACTAAAGCTCAGAAAGAGCAGATCCAGCCACGGCTGATAAGCTTTTAGATCTGGGTCCGAAAAGCTGTAAGGTACCCATAACTGGCAAATGCTATAGAGAAAAGCAAAGCCCCAAGCCAGCAATGTGAAAACTGCTCCCGCTGCAAATAGTTCGTCTTTGGTCAGATAACGGTCATGAAACATATAACGTAACAGGCCATACGCTGCACTGAAGTAGGCACTGGCTTCAAACAGATGCGCGACGATCATGATCCAGGTATAGCGCAGCCCCAACACAATTAATGACGAAAAGAAGATGGCCCCTGCGACAAAGATGAGTCCCAGAATGGTAAACATCGGAGTCTGACGAATTACCTTGGCAATCACCAGCAAGACCACCACCCCCAGCATCCATGTACCCGCGCGATAAGAAACGCTGTCATAACTCAGCATCGACAGAATCAGAATCAGTAACTGCAGACATAGCAGCCAGGCAGAAGGCAGATACTTAAAATGGGTCCAGAATCGTAGCAGGGAGTGCTTCATGAGATTTGTCTTGATGTCCTGTCGAGCATCATTATTGTTATCGCTGGCTTAACATAGCATGATCTAGCTGATGGTTAGAAACAGGATTGTATAAAAATCATTGAAATCTCAGTTAAAAATAGCTGTATTTAATTTTAGATAACCTATCCCAAAGTATTTCATTGGGTAGCTCAGGTATTTTATCGCTATAAAAAAAGCCCCCATCAGGATAATGCCAGTCAGTTAAGAAATTGACTGGCATTTTCTTGGGTATTTCAGTGGTTTACCTTTCACAACTCTTGGGCAACTTCTAACCCTCCTCTCAGGCAAAACATACCTCCTAGATTTCTCCAGTAA
>NZ_VPBW01000074.1:0-3344 GCF_013418535.1 Acinetobacter sp. YH12137
GCGCCTTAACTTATTTAAGTGGCGTAACTTGCATAACTTATGCATCCTATTTAAGTGATGTAAGTTATAGTATTCCGTGTCAGGAATCTGTCTACTTATCAGCGTCCGCGGAACTGCAGGATTTCTGCTTTGTTGTTCGCAACGAGGGCTAATTCTGGAGTTCCGTATAAGGCATAATCAATAACGACGCCTGATGCGAACATAGCGATTGGGCTGAAACGGAAGGTATCAGGAGCAATCGCTTTGGCAGAATTCCCCAAGGTGCTCACAATAAGATTCACATTGATGAAATCTGGCTTTCTACTCAGCCCATGGATATGCGAGCAGTTACTTATACTGCTCTTTCTCATGTCCTAAAAGCCTTTGACCATGTCAAATCGCAACATTGAGGTTATCTTGTTTTGGAATAAGCGTGGTCATTGTATGAAAGTGTTGATATATGATGGACTGGGTATTCAAAGCTCTACGGTTGGAACAAGCAACATTTCACTGGACTCAAACTCATCATAGTGAAACAATTACAAGCATTGATTCAGAGTTTCGCTTGATAAAGAATTTGACAATGTGCATCAAACATCATGACATCAATTCAGTCAGCCAAGCTGAATAGCCTAGATCCGTGTCTGTGCAGAAAAGGACGCCTTCATATAAAATAACTCAAATAGATAAATTACCACCACACTGCTAGAGCCTGAGCTGAATTTAAAAATATCTATAGGGTTCACCGGGGACTTACAGTAAATTTAACTTGGATAAAAAATATCCCCCTTAAAAAAGTGGGATATTTTTAATTTATTTATTTAATATTTCTTTTAATTCATCTGCACTATATGTCGATAAATTTTCTATAGCTGCTCGAACAATACTTGAACGATTTATTCTTGCATTTTGCCCTTTTACAACCAGCTCATCAATTAGTTTACTAATATCTTCATTGAGAGAAAAAGTGTAACGAATAAATTTTTTTTCACTTGATTCTAAAGCCTTTACCCTCTTTTCTGCACCAGATATAAATGCATCTAACATTTTATCTTGTTCAGTAGGTTCAGGTTTTTTGTTTAGCCCAGTTAAACCAGCCATAGTTATACTCCTAAAAACTCTCTTGCAATACTTTCAATTTCAGCTTTCGCTTTAGGATCACTATTTACTTCAAAAACCGAAAGCCCATTTTCATCTGCATCATCATAAACATTTCGATTTGTTGTGATTGAATTCAATGCATCAATACCAAATGATTTGCATGCCTCTTTTGCATCTAAAATTCTTTGAACTTGAGAAGGAAGAGTTGGACACTGAGTAATAATTGCTCTAGCTTTCAGATTTGGATTTACTGTCTTTGCTAATTTTAAAACTTGTTCCATATGATCTAAAGTTTTTAGATCTCTTCGTTTGGGTCTAAACGGCAATAACATATGTGTAGCTATAGTCATTGCTGAACGTAATGCTTCAGAATCCTGTCCACCTGCATCAATGATAATATCTTGGTATCTTTTATCTAAATCTTTTAAAACTGAACGTATATTCCCTGATGCTTGTACTGATGGAATATTATTTAATTCATCGTTTTCATCTCTTTCTTTGACCCAATCTGTTGTTGTTCCTTGAGGGTCAGCATCTAATAAGAGGACGTCTCTTTGACTTTGTTGTAAGTAAACTGCAAGATTTTGAGCTAAACAGCTTTTACCAGCACCGCCTTTTTCACCACCAACTAAGATAATCATAATTTATGTAAGTTACGTAAGTTTGTTTGTGTATAATTTAACGGTGATTTATGAAGTAATCAACTATCATGAAAAAAAAAATTAAAAAAAAAGTTATCCACAAAAGAATGGTCTTTTTGAATTTATATATATTTATTTAAATTTATTATTTATATCTCTGCTCAAAGCTTGACTAGCAAAGGGATACAGGAAGTATATGTTGACAAATTCCTACCAATAAGTTGACTTTTTCCTGTTTCTGAGTTGACATATTCCTACCAATAAGTTGACTTTTTCCTGTTTCTAAGTTGACAAATTCTGTGCATAAGTTGACAAATTCTTTTATTAAAAATACTTTCATTTGTGGACGTTAAGTAGTATTGTCAATATATCTATTTATAACATTTTCCTTAATATATCTTCCTATGAGTAACATAGTATATAAAGATAATAATTTGGTTGAAGCATCGTATTCACTAAATCTATCTGAGCAAAGGCTAATATTAATTGCGATCATTGCTGCTCGAGAAATTGAGAAAGAACTTACTTCTGATACTATACTTACGATTCATGCTTCTGAATACATGAAACAGTTTAATTTAGGACGTCAAGCATCTTATGAAGCGTTACAATCTGCATGTGATAATCTTTTTGAACGGCATTTGAATTATAAAGCAGTAGATCCTATAACTGGAAAAATAGGAATATACAAAAGTAGGTGGGTTTCAAAAGTTGGTTATGTTAAGGAAGAGGGATGCGTCCAACTAATTTTTGCACCAGATATTATCCCCTTATTTGTAAAACTTGAAGAAAAGTTCACAAGATATGAACTTAAACAAATCTCACCACTTACAAGCATTTATGCTATTCGCCTGTATGAGTTACTCATACGTTGGAGATCAACTGGTAAGTTATATATTTCTATAGATGAGCTTAGATCAAAACTCGGATTGATAGAAGATGAATATAAAAAGATGGGAGACTTTAAAAAAAGGGTTCTTACCGTAGCTTTAAATCAAATTAACAAATTTACGGATATTACTGTTTCTTATATACAAAAAAAGGAGGGAAGAAATATTTCAGAATTACATTTCATGTTTGAAGAAAAAGAACAAAATAAAACGAGTACAAGTGCTCCTTTAGAGCCAACTTATAAATTGACAGCTAAGCAATGTATATTCTTTGCTAAAAAGCTATGTGATATTACTAACTATCCAAAATTTGGTAATGATTTCGCACATCGTGGAGAGACTCTAGAAGACTTTCAGGAAAGGATATCAAGTGATCTTCTTGATAGCGATAATGTTAGAAAGTATTTTTCTTATTTGTTAGAAGTTGGTTATGCTCCTAAATACAAGAAGTAACCCTTTAGTTAATTGTCACTTTAAACAAAAGACCACGCCCTCTCATACTAAGTTTTTAATTAAGATTGCTTTCATGTGATTTTAATATGAATTAGCATAAGTTACATAACTTATGCTGGTTAAGTAACCACCTATCCTGCCTTTATAATTTATTGCTGCAGTTCTCATCATCATTGGAATAAGTGGACAAATTCCTGACATGGAAATTGCAGCGAGATTGGCTAAAGTTACTGCGCTGATTATCAGCCGAGATGTCGTTATTGATTATGCCTTATACGGA
>NZ_VPBW01000075.1:0-3257 GCF_013418535.1 Acinetobacter sp. YH12137
AGTACCAGCGTACGGCCCACAGAATGATGTCACGCTGAAAATGCCGGCCTTTGAATGGGTTCATGTGCAGCTCCATCAGCAAAAGGGGATGATAAGTTTATCACCACCGACTATTTGCAACAGTGCCATCGCGAGTGGGTCAGGGTGGGACGGCTTAAAAACCCTTGTTGCAATGGCAACCAGGCTGACCGCCACCATGGCCGACGATCCGCTCAATCATGTGCTCGACGGTTATCACCGCTTCCGCCGATACGCTCCACGCATGTTGCGCCTGCTCGATCTGCGAGCTGCGCCCGTTGCACTGCCGCTTCTGGAAGCGGTGACGGCCCTTCGTACCGGTTTGAACGATGCCGCGATGACCAGCTTCTTGCGGCCCAGCTCGAAATGGCATCGCCACCTTCGGGCCCAGAGGGCTGGCGACGCTCGCCTATGGGAGATCGCGGTGCTGTTCCATCTGCGCGATGCGTTCCGCTCCGGAGATGTCTGGCTTACTAGGTCCCGGCGCTATGGCGATCTGAAACACGCACTCGTTCCGGCACAATCCATCGCGGAAGGCGGTCGTCTCGCTGTGCCATTGCGGCCGGAGGAATGGCTGGCAGACCGGCAAGCTCGCCTCGACATGCGGTTGCGCGAGCTTGGCCGTGCCGCTCGCGCAGGCACGATCCCGGGCGGGTCGATTGAAAACGGCGTTCTGCATATCGAGAAACTCGAAGCCGCCGCGCCGACAGGCGCCGAAGATCTGGTGCTCGATCTCTACAAGCAGATCCCGCCCACGCGCATCACCGATCTCCTGCTGGAGGTGGATGCGGCGACCGGCTTCACCGAAGCGTTCACCCATCTGCGCACAGGAGCACCCTGCGCTGACCGGATCGGGCTAATGAACGTTATCTTGGCGGAAGGGATCAACCTCGGCTTGCGCAAAATGGCGGATGCGACAAACACCCACACCTTCTGGGAATTGATCCGCATTGGACGGTGGCATGTCGAGGGCGAAGCCTATGACCGGGCGCTGGCCATGGTGGTCGAGGCACAGGCAGCGTTACCCATGGCCCGGTTCTGGGGCATGGGCACGTCGGCTTCGAGCGACGGACAGTTCTTCGTCGCTACAGAGCAAGGTGAGGCCATGAACCTGGTCAACGCGAAATATGGCAATACCCCGGGCCTGAAAGCCTATAGCCACGTCTCCGACCAATATGCGCCGTTCGCAACCCAGGTGATTCCTGCAACGGCAAGCGAAGCGCCTTACATCCTCGATGGCCTGCTGATGAACGATGCTGGACGCCATATCCGCGAGCAGTTCACCGACACGGGCGGCTTCACCGATCACGTCTTTGCCGCATGTGCCATTCTCGGCTACCGGTTCGCTCCGCGCATCCGCGACCTGCCATCCAAACGGCTCTACGCGTTCAATCCGTCGGCCGCCCCGGCGCACCTGCGAGCGTTGATCGGCGGAAAGGTCAACCAAGCCATGATCGAGCGCAATTGGCCCGACATCCTGCGCATCGCCGCCACCATTGCTGCCGGGACCGTCGCGCCAAGCCAGATTCTGCGGAAACTCGCCTCCTATCCGCGGCAGAACGAGCTCGCGACAGCCCTGCGGGAAGTCGGTCGCGTCGAGCGCACCCTGTTCATGATCGACTGGATTCTGGATGCCGAACTCCAACGGCGTGCCCAGATCGGGCTCAACAAAGGCGAAGCTCATCATGCGCTGAAGCGGGCAATCAGCTTCCACCGCCGCGGTGAAATCCGCGACCGTTCCGCCGAAGGCCAGCATTACCGCATCGCCGGCATGAATCTGCTCGCCGCCATCATCATCTTCTGGAACACCATGAAGCTCGGCGAGGTCGTTGCAAACCAGAAACGCGATGGAAAGCTGCTATCGCCCGATCTCTTGGCCCATGTTTCGCCGCTCGGATGGGAACACATCAATCTCACCGGAGAATATCGCTGGCCAAAGCCTTAGCGTAGGATTCCGCCCCCTCCCGCAAACGACCCCATTTTGTGATTTTGAATTAGATAATAATAAGTGATCGGCTTTGCTAATTGATGTTTTTGCTGTTGTCAGCTTAAAAGCTGAACAAGATTAAATAATGGAAATTTGATATGAATATGCGCATTCGTTTGATTGCAGGCGCAATCACCGCACTCATCGTGGGCTTTGGTTTTATGGCCTATGATAAATATACAGGCCGTGAATGGGTCGTCTCACCTGATCAGATTGAAGCGGCTCAAAGCAGTGGTAAAGCGGGTGTGGAAACACGTCCGGGCACGGTTGCGGTACGTGCAATCCGCAGCGAAGATGCGGATATACTGCCATTTAAATGGCTTGGTTATGGTTTGGTTGCAGGGTTCTTTGTCGTCTATTCAACACGCAAACCAAAAGCTGCACCAAAAGCATAATCTTTAAGTTAATCATTTTAAAAGCCTCGCTTTGCGGGGCTTTTTTATGTTGCATCTGCTAAGTTATTTTGTGGCTTTCTTCATTTCCAGACCGGAAATTAAAGCATCCAATCCATATTCAAAGGCAAAATCGGCACCTTCCGCATCGAATGTATCAAAGGCATGAGATAGAAACTGTGATGGCTGTGCAGGGGCTTCTTTTGAGGCTTGTTTGCGTTCAGAACTATCTTCGAGGGCTGCTTGCTGCTCACTGACAGAGCCCGTCGTATAATGACTGACAATCACTAATGCCCGTACGGCATCGGGCTGTTCAAATCCGCTCTCACATAAAAATCTGATCTGTTTTTCCACGCGCTCATATTGCGCACTGGTTGGGCGTGTGCCCGCATGAATGCGTGCGCCATCACGATAAGAAAGCAGTGCGCTACGAAAGCTGAGTGCATTTTCTTTTAAAAAGACACGCCAGTCTTCTCCTGTCTGAGGCACGGTGCGGGTGTGATTTTTTTCTAACATGGCTTCAGATAAGGCATCAAGCAGGGCGCGCTTATTGCGAAAATGCCAATAAAGAGCAGGTTGCTGCACCTTCAGGCGCTCGGCCAATTTTCGCGTTGTTAAATTGTCAACACCGACTTCGTTGAGAAGTTCAAGTGCAGCCTGAATAACGGTCTCACGATCCAATTTGGTCATTTTATTGCATTACCTCTTGACAATTTATCGTTGATAAAGTTTATTATCGCCAACTTATCAATGATAAATAAAAGTCACATCTATGTCAAAATCACTTATAACCGCACTCATTGTTGTCGCGCTTGATGCGATTGGTTTGGGATTAATCATGCCGGTGGTTCCGGCTTTAT
>NZ_VPBW01000076.1:0-2730 GCF_013418535.1 Acinetobacter sp. YH12137
AGTACCAGCGTACGGCCCACAGAATGATGTCACGCTGAAAATGCCGGCCTTTGAATGGGTTCATGTGCAGCTCCATCAGCAAAAGGGGATGATAAGTTTATCACCACCGACTATTTGCAACAGTGCCCAAAAAAGTTCGTGGTGGAGAAAAGATAAGCTATGCAAGGCTTTAGGAGACGTGGTTTTTCAGGATGACGAAGAACGATTCGGCGCTAGGTGCAACATAGGTGCATCGCACGAGCGCTAGGAACGGCGAAAAAAGGCGGACGTGGCGAAATCGGTAGACGCAGCAGACTTTAAAATTGGAGTGCCCGCGGGGAAATCCGCGGAGTAGAACCGCTCAAAGTCGGGGAACGCTAACGGGCAATACCCTAAGCCAATCCCGAGCCAAGCCCCTTCGGGGGAAGGTGTAGAGACTGGACGGGCGGCGCCTAAAGCCTTCGGGCAATGGCGAAGGGACAGTCCAGACCACGAACGTCATCAGACGGCGGCGAAAGTCGAGGTGGTACGAAAATCTGCTTCTCTGTGAGAGTACGGGTTCGAGTCCCGTCGTCCGCACCACAAAGCCAAACATCCCTGCGATGATCGACCTCTGGGCGTTTGGTCGTGAGCCCGCCACCCTCGCGCTACGCTTTGCGCAGGCGTCGAAGGCGATCAGGTGCGCCCATCGATTCCGTCGAGCACCATCGCTGCGAGTTCATCGCTGGTGTGTGCACCACTATCGAGAACACGGGTTGTGCATGGAAGCCGTTCCCTTGCGGCCAAGCATCGGGCGACATTCGCTAATCGCCACTCTCGAATCTCCGCATTTCGATTCGGGTCAGGATGCATGGTCTGGTTCGCGATCCGGTGACGCAATAGGTCCTCGTTGAGCGTCAGAAAGATGTGCAGCAGCTGATCGTCGATCCGCCTTACCCCGTCGAGTATCTCAGTCAGATAGTCCGGGTGCACGAGCGTCATTGGGATGATGATGTCCTGCGAGTAATTCCTTCGAATCTCCCTGACCGCCGCGATCGTAAGTCCCCTCCACAAGGGGAGATCCTGATAGTCTCCGCTCGCTGGCATGGGGACCGTTTCTTTCACCACGAACCCGATTTCCTCGGGGTCAAAGATCAGCGATTTGGAACGCCGATCGCGCAGCCGCTTAGCGAGCGTCGTCTTTCCGGCGCCGAAAGGTCCGTTGATCCAGATTATCATTGTCGACGGCCTCTAACCTGAAGGCTCGCAAGAGCGCTCGACGGCCTCGTGCGGAGGCACGATCGGAGTGGTTCCGAAATGCTTCTCAAGATAGGTGACGCCGAACGTCACGATGTCCTGCGCGTCGAACAGGTAGCACTGAGCAAAGCCCACGACACCTTCTCGATGGCGACCGAGCTTCACGTAAGCATTTGCTATAGTTTCAACCGCATCCGGCTTTCCTTCGATAGCAAAGCAATCGAGAATGCCGTTTGAATCGTAATCCGATGCCGTTTTCCAGGCGACTTCACCGTCTCTTCCAAGCATCGGCATCTCATACGTCACCCACCGTTTGTTGGGGATATCGGCAACCGCCTCGGCGTAGTGCAATGCGGTAACGGAGTTTAGCGGCGCACCCAACAGCAGGGCCTTCCCGCCAAGGCGAACGAACCGCTCGACGGGCGATCCTTCCCCCAAGGCGTGACCGAGTTCGTGAGGCTCCGTCAGCGTTTCAGCCAGCGGACCAACCGCGACCATCGATGCATCGGGGTGCGCGCTGCGCCGCGCGCCGGGGGCTTGAACCAGAAATTGATTCAGCAGGCCGAACCCACGGTAAGTCCCGGCTGTTGCGGGATCGAACGGCAGCCAGGTACGGCGGGCTTCGTCATCCAGCCGAGCGCCATTCAGAGTCTCCTCGTAGGGTGATCGGTCCCACGACGCGTATCCCATCACAGTGCCAGTCGGCCCAACCGCGGAGCGTAACGCGGCAACGACCGTCTCCGCTCCTCCTTCGACCGGACCAATCGCTTTAAGTGAGGCATGCACCATCAAGAGGTCACCGGTTTGGACTCCGAGTTTTTGAAGCGCCTCCGTTATTGCCTTCCGCGTATGCATCGCGATATCTCCTCTAAACTGCAAAACACTATACCTATCGAGATATCACTCTACTATACCTATCGAGATGAAGAAATTCTAAAATTAACATAATACACCTTATACAAAATGCCCTTGTAAGCCCTTAATCAAGGGCATTTTTAGTCTCTACTTAACATAAAATTTTGGTGGTGCTTCAAAAAGTATGCTGCCTTTAAATGAAGCCATTATTGATGTAAAAGAAAAGAAGGCTAAATCAAAAGCTTTAAAATGGTTTTCAAGCTTTTTTGAAAAATTACAGCTTCTTCTGAAGCTACGCCTAATTCTATGCCTTATTTTGCAATTATTGCCTTCAATACCTACAGTAAAAAATTTACCAATACTTTGCTTACCATTTTTAAAAGCAGTGATGAAACTGTCCCAATGATCACTTGCAATTCGGGTGTAGTGAATATCTAATTGTTTAAGCTTTGTCTTCAATTGTTAGACTGTAGCTAAATCTCGTTTACCCCAAACATAAGCAACAATTTCACCTGTTTCTCGATGATAGGCGTAAATAAGCCATTGTTTATTCTTTTTATTTCCAACAAAATTCCAGAACTCATCTACTTCGAGAGATTCATAATGACTTTGCTGAGGCTGAATTTCATAGGTTGATTCAGTTAAAGTACGTAAAACTTT
>NZ_VPBW01000077.1:0-2663 GCF_013418535.1 Acinetobacter sp. YH12137
GACAAAATGACACCAAATGAGTTTTACTATGATCAGCTACCCCAACAAAACAAGGTGGCTTAACTAGAGCGGAATATCACTTATAAATACGCTTTTAGTTGTTCAAACAAGTGGAACCACCTCTGTTGAGCCACCTCCGCGCTTCATCAGAAAACTGAAGGAACCTCCATTGAATCGAACTAATATTTTTTTTGGTGAATCGCATTCTGACTGGTTGCCTGTCAGAGGCGGAGAATCTGGTGATTTTGTTTTTCGACGTGGTGACGGGCATGCCTTCGCGAAAATCGCACCTGCTTCCCGCCGCGGTGAGCTCGCTGGAGAGCGTGACCGCCTCATTTGGCTCAAAGGTCGAGGTGTGGCTTGCCCCGAGGTGATCAACTGGCAGGAGGAACAGGAGGGTGCATGCTTGGTGATAACGGCAATTCCGGGAGTACCGGCGGCTGATCTGTCTGGAGCGGATTTGCTCAAAGCGTGGCCGTCAATGGGGCAGCAACTTGGCGCTGTTCACAGCCTATCGGTTGATCAATGTCCGTTTGAGCGCAGGCTGTCGCGAATGTTCGGACGCGCCGTTGATGTGGTGTCCCGCAATGCCGTCAATCCCGACTTCTTACCGGACGAGGACAAGAGTACGCCGCAGCTCGATCTTTTGGCTCGTGTCGAACGAGAGCTACCGGTGCGGCTCGACCAAGAGCGCACCGATATGGTTGTTTGCCATGGTGATCCCTGCATGCCGAACTTCATGGTGGACCCTAAAACTCTTCAATGCACGGGTCTGATCGACCTTGGGCGGCTCGGAACAGCAGATCGCTATGCCGATTTGGCACTCATGATTGCTAACGCCGAAGAGAACTGGGCAGCGCCAGATGAAGCAGAGCGCGCCTTCGCTGTCCTATTCAATGTATTGGGGATCGAAGCCCCCGACCGCGAACGCCTTGCCTTCTATCTGCGATTGGACCCTCTGACTTGGGGTTGATGTTCATGCCGCCTGTTTTTCCTGCTCATTGGCACGTTTCGCAACCTGTTCTCATTGCGGACACCTTTTCCAGCCTCGTTTGGAAAGTTTCATTGCCAGACGGGACTCCTGCAATCGTCAAGGGATTGAAACCTATAGAAGACATTGCTGATGAACTGCGCGGGGCCGACTATCTGGTATGGCGCAATGGGAGGGGAGCAGTCCGGTTGCTCGGTCGTGAGAACAATCTGATGTTGCTCGAATATGCCGGGGAGCGAATGCTCTCTCACATCGTTGCCGAGCACGGCGACTACCAGGCGACCGAAATTGCAGCGGAACTAATGGCGAAGCTGTATGCCGCATCTGAGGAACCCCTGCCTTCTGCCCTTCTCCCGATCCGGGATCGCTTTGCAGCTTTGTTTCAGCGGGCGCGCGATGATCAAAACGCAGGTTGTCAAACTGACTACGTCCACGCGGCGATTATAGCCGATCAAATGATGAGCAATGCCTCGGAACTGCGTGGGCTACATGGCGATCTGCATCATGAAAACATCATGTTCTCCAGTCGCGGCTGGCTGGTGATAGATCCCGTCGGTCTGGTCGGTGAAGTGGGCTTTGGCGCCGCCAATATGTTCTACGATCCGGCTGACAGAGACGACCTTTGTCTCGATCCTAGACGCATTGCACAGATGGCGGACGCATTCTCTCGTGCGCTGGACGTCGATCCGCGTCGCCTGCTCGACCAGGCGTACGCTTATGGGTGCCTTTCCGCAGCTTGGAACGCGGATGGAGAAGAGGAGCAACGCGATCTAGCTATCGCGGCCGCGATCAAGCAGGTGCGACAGACGTCATACTAGATATCAAGCGACTTCTCCTATCCCCTGGGAACACATCAATCTTACCGGAGAATATCGTTGGCCAAAGCCTTAGCGTAGGATTTCGCCCTCTCCCGCAAACGACCCCATGTGGGCGGTAAAATCAGCTATGTCCGTATTCCCTCACCTGAAGACTTCTGGTGATGAAAATGGCATCCCCACCCGGAAACTGGAAAACCCGCTATAAAGCCAGTGATCTTGCAGACCATCAAAGATTAGAAATGACCTGCAAGAAATGTAACCGCCTTGTTTATATCAATAAGGCAATGATCAGCTCAATTCGAGGACACGAGCAATTATATTTGGACGAAGTTGAACGACGCGCACGCTGCAAAGCTCAAAATTGCCGTGGCACCATGCGCATGGCAATGGTGCGTCTTGATGAACTCAGCGGTTTTATTGGCGGGATTGCTTGATCTCCCGCCAAGATTTTAAGATCGCAATAAACTGGCTGACTGGCGCAATAATGGTATAGCAATAAGATAAAGGCTTGCTGCGACGAGCCAAACCCAACCATCCCACTGCCCCGCGGTTAAGCCATAAAGCGTCGTAAATCCGACCGGCCCGATAATCGAGGTTATATTCGTCAACCCCGTTAAAGTTCCCTGTAAAGCACCTTGTTTTTCATCGCAAACAAGACCTGAAATAATGGCCTGCAAAGCAGGCATACCAATGCCGCCTGTGGCCAGCATAAAAATTGCCGGCAGAACCATCCAGCTTTGCGTGATAAAAGCCAGCAATAAAAACCCGCACATATCAGCGCCCATTCCAAGCAGCAACACACCGCGGTCACCCAGTCGCTTTGAAAGAGTGCCGGTTAAAACAGCTTGTACGAA
>NZ_VPBW01000078.1:0-2340 GCF_013418535.1 Acinetobacter sp. YH12137
TCAAAGTAGCATAAATTTCGTATCTTTCATCTTGAGAAAGTTGGGTGTATTTCTTCATTGTGTGCTTTCCAATTGCGAGTTGAAAAAGTCTAATGATTCTATGAATACACCTAACTTTTTCAACTAATTACAAATGTGTTGCACTTGGGATTTGAATCTGCGAATTCTATATCTTAGAAAAAATTTTATTTTGTAAATATGCTTCCATGGACTTTAGACATCTACGCTTGAGAAACCGACTATTAACCCCAATCAATATAGATATAAATTCATCACTTTTCTGATGGACATAGTATACTGCATCTGCCTTGTTCACTCATCTTTTCAATTTATTTACGACACCATGAACAAATATTTTGCTCAAGTTTTTTCTCTTAAGTCCATATCCATACTTGCTTTATCTATTAGCCTTGTAGGGTGTGGCAATGGTTCTTGGTGGTCAAATGATGAACCCACTCTTGAAGTTGAACATATTCGCAAAGCCATTCCAGGTCGTGTCAGCCAGCGTGAATCTTGGGCACAAGATATTTATGACATCACTGACCAGCTCGGTATTCCACAAACCAAAGAGAATATCTGTTCAATCGTGGCAGTTGTCGATCAGGAATCTAACTTTAATGCAGACCCGGTAGTTCCTGGTCTTGGTGAGAAAGCCGTTAAAGAAGTTCAGGAACGTCTGGAAGAAAAATTTAAAGATAAACTTGGTGAAAGTATCGGTGGAACAGTTGCAGGATATTTCCAGGATGTACTGAAAAACCAGCCAAGTCCAGAAGACAATTATCTCAGTCAGATGCGCCGGGTCAAAACCGAACGTCAATTAGATGAACTTTATCGTGAAATCTTTGATTACATGGCCAAGCATTATCATGTAAGTGCACTGACAGGTGCAGCCAAACTATTTGGACAAAATATTGGCGAAAAAATGAATCCAATTACAACTTTGGGTTCCATGCAGGTTCATATCAGCTATGCCAAGGAATATAAACGTCAAGGGGGCAGTATTGCTGATTTGCGTAGTGACCTGTATAGCCAGTATGGTGGACTGTATTATGGGATTCATCGATTGATGATGTACCCTGCGGATTATGAAAAACCGATTTATCGTTTTGCTGATTATAACTCTGGGATGTATTCCAGCCGTAATGCAGCATTCCAGAGCATGTTAAATAGCTTAACCGATGCCGAATTGAGCCTGGATGGCGATTTACTACTATATACTAAAGATGGCGCGATTCGCTCACAAAAGAGTCAATCTGAACGAGAGCTCATCAGCGTTTTTGCAAAAAATAATTTTATTATTACTGAACGTCAGATTCGGGCGGATCTAAAAAAAGAAAAAGTTAAAGATTTTGAAGATACTATGACTTATCGTGGTATCAGTAAACTTTATCAAGAAAAAACCGGTAAAGAACCGATGTATGCAATGATGCCAGAAGTCGTGATCTCAGGCCCGAAATTGAGTCGTGAGTATAATACTAACTGGTTTGCCAGCCGTGTCGATGGTCGTTATCAAACATGCATGCGCCGCATCAAAAACATAAAACTCTAGCCTTATTTGATTTTGATGGAACCCTGTATCCTTATGACAGTTTTACAGGGTTCATTTTCTATGCTTTAAAGAAAAGGCAGATTTTAAAACGTGGCATTCGTATTCTGCCTTGGATTCAGGCTTACTATCTTAAGCTCTATCCTGCTCATGCAATGCGCCCAAAGCTGTATTACACCATGTTCAAAAATAGTCATGCGCATGAAATTCAGCAGCTTGCCGAAGAATATGCACAGCAGCTTGTTTTAAGATTAAATCCCAAGCTATTAAAGCAACTCAAACAACACCAGCAACTCGGGCATCAAGTCGTTCTCGTTTCTGCTTCACTGGATTTATATTTAAAACCGGTTTGTACTTATTTAGGCATTGACCTGATTTGTAGTGAAGTAGAAATTCTGACAGGCAAAATGACAGGTTTATACAACACACCTGATTGTAGTAAGGATCAGAAGAAAAGTAGAATCTTGGAAAAATATAATTTAGAAGATTATGCTGAAATTTATGCTTATGGAAATAGCGAAGAAGATGAGGCAATGTTAAGCCTTGCACATTATGCTTATCTGGAAGGCCGAGATAAAGTACTTCCACTACTTGAAATGACTTTACCTGAGTCAGAGCTTAAAATAATTAATTAAACTGAGACTAATAAAAAACCGCTATGAATAGCTAATGCCAGTCAGTTAAGCAAATATTAGTAAAATGTAGTAAAAATGAGTGTATGTAAATACGCTCATTTTTTTATGACTTTATCTGAAAATTTAGATTGCACCCTTCAACATTCTTTACCTTCACTT
>NZ_VPBW01000079.1:0-2331 GCF_013418535.1 Acinetobacter sp. YH12137
ATAAAGCCGGAACCACCGGCATGATTAATCCCAAACCAATCGCATCAAGCGCGACAACAATGAGTGCGGTTATAAGTGATTTTGACATAGATGTGACTTTTATTTATCATTGATAAGTTGGCGATAAAAAACTTTGTACCTGGCATAAAGCTCGGTGGTGTCAGCGCGTGACCGTACCGGCTTCTTTTGATACTGCCGCCTGGGCGGCTTCTCCTGCTGATCCGGTGACGCCTCAAAGGCTCCCAGCCGCTTTTCCAGGGCAGGCTTGGACAGATCGCGGGACAGGGTGCTGGGCTTGACCATCGTGCCGTCATCGGCCCGGATCACCAACCCGTTACCCCTTGGCGTAATCTCCAGGCCGTTATCACGCATGACCTGGTGCAGCTCCGTCCAGGACTGCGCGGCTTTAATGTCGTCCAGGCATTCGCGCTTGATCCAGCCCACCAGACTTTCCACGCCGGCATGGCGCTCCATGTCGGCGGCCCTCGATGCCGCCCCGCGCTGCTGCGGCCGGTGATTGTCTGCCTCCAGGCCATAGTCCCGTTCCAGCGTCTCGCACAAGTCGGCCAGCGCCAGGTGCGGATAGTACGGTTCGTGCATCGTGTGCCTGGTCGGGTGAATCTTGTTGATGGCAATGTGGATGTGCAGGTTGTCGGTGTCGTTATGCACGGCGCTGATACGCTGATGCTCACCAAACCCTAGCCCTTGGCAAATCCGTTCCTCTATCGCCTTCAAGGTGTCGGCATCGGGATTCTCGCCGGCGCGAAAACTGACAATCAGGTGATAGGTCTTATCGCCCTTGGCCCTGGTGTTCATGTGCTGGGTGGCCAGCACTTCGGTGATGGCATCGCGCACTGAATGCGCCTCGCAATTCGTGACCTGAACATGGCCCAGCCGGTGGTCTTTGCTCTGTGCGTCGGTGATGTATTTAGCCAGGTCGGCAAAGTCTGATTTGCCCAGGGAACGCATGGCAACATGCTTGGCAATCATGATGCTGCCCTGGGTCGCACAATAGATTCCATCAATCGGCTCATTTCGTCCTGGTTGGCCTCAATCCGGGCCAGCAGGCCCAAGACAGTTTCAGCGCTGAACCGGGCCGTTCGGGCATCGTCGGTCAGCCACAATTTCAGCAGACCACCGAGGCGGCCCAGGTCGCCATTGACCCGCACCAGCTCGCGCACGTTCTCGTAATCGGTCACGCCCTGGACGGCGTAACCCTGCCCCACGGCCAGCAAAAAAGCAGACGTACTCAAGCCAGCCGCTTGTGCGTTGGCCTCAATGGCGGCCCGCTCTTCCGGCAGGCAATACACCTTGATCGGCGTGCTGCTTTTTCTCGTTACCTTCTGCTCTGTCGCCTCCATCTTTGGCGTCCTCCTGGTTCTCTTATTCCGGCGTCCGCCGATGGCCCCGCAGGGCAGGATTCCCGTTGAGCGCCGCAGGTGCGAATAAGGGGAAGTGAAGAGGAACACCATGCTTGCATGGTGGGCCTACTTCACACATCCTGCCCGCTTCACCACCACTTTAACATCACTACCATTTACCGGCTATAACCCGTTTTATCGACAAACACAAGCCGATTCCACGCATAAGGCGTGCAATCTGGCTTTAGTCGCCTTACAATCGCTTTAATAGCGATAGAATCGGCATTAAATCGCGGATAAATCGACATATAAAAGGCGGTAGAATCGGCATGACTAAACGGCTTACAGAGCGCATTGCAGCGCAAATGCAGACCCAAAAGCCCACCCGTTCAGGACAGAATCGGGCGGCTTTCCTGGCCCAGCGCGACGACATAAAAGAGGCTTTGACCGATGGCTGGCCGGTAAAAGCCATCTGGAAAACGCTGCACGATGAAGGGAAAATCAGCTTCGGATATGATGCTTTTATCAGCTATGTGAACAGTCTGATTCGGTCGCCAGGCGAGCCTGAAAAGGCCACCGCAAGACCGCCGGCATCCTCCCAACCGGCCCCCAAGAAAGCCACCCCAGCGACACCCAAACCAGTACCATCAGCCAGCCATAAGCCGGGGGAGATTCCCAGCTTCAACTTCAACCCCAGCCCGAACAAAGCGGACTTGATTTGACGCCCCAAGGGGCGGATTGGACGCCAAGAGGGAAGGCATAGCCCGCCCCTCAAGTGTCAATGAACCCCTGGAAATCGACCCCGAAAACAGCCCCCTTCATAGAGGCGGCCTATTAACATTTGAGTGGGAGTGACGGGCACTGGCTGGCAATGTCTAGCAACGGCAGGCATTTCGGCTGAGGGTAAAAGAACTTTCCGCTAAGCGATAGACTGTATGTAAACACAGTATTGCAAGGACGCGGAACATGC
>NZ_VPBW01000007.1:0-125278 GCF_013418535.1 Acinetobacter sp. YH12137
GAAAATGTATATCGTTGGCAGAAGAAATTATTTAGACCAATTATCAAAAGCTTCATTGATGACTTTATTCTCGATAAAAATCATCTGCTACCACAGAGAATCTTTAAATAATAGTGCGTAAGTCCTATATAAAATTATATTTAGGAAAAATTTTAGTTTATTTAAGTCCGTGTGAAATCAAACGGACTTGACTAGATGCTTAAATAAATCTTCAATTCCACTTTTCTTGATATTTCTCAACCCAATACAGTTTGGTTTCTATACTGTAACTACCATCAGGATTAAGGGAAATGAGGTAATGAATCTCTTTACCTCGACTACGATTACCTTTGCCTTCTGGAACCTGATTCTTATATTTCTCTACTTCTTTAGGGGGATTTAATATAATACGTTTCCATGCTGTGGCTGGAATTTTATCTATACCCTCTTGTTCTGCATTCATTATCGCTAGTCTTTTTTTTGCTGCTGCTTCTCCTTGAGCGTAACGTAATTCTTCAGGAACACCATATCCTTTTTTTATTTGCTCTTCATAAGTCAACCAAGGTACATATTCAATAATAATTTGTTGAGGAACATACCCTTCAGGAGATACCTTACAGCTACTATAAGTTGTAATATATTTTTGATTTTTTATTAAATCTGGAGTCATTGTTAAATTTCTACACTCGGGCCAATTGTTTTTATATATAAATTTTCCTGTCTCATAATGTATAGCGTAACTAATACTATTTTTCATCATTGATGAGCATCCTGTAGCTAACATTATTATATTTATAAGTATGCTCGTTTTAATAAGTTTGACCATTATAAACGCCTGTCTTAGATGAGAAGGTTAAGGCTATTTCGTAGTTAGTTTTAATTTGGTTGAGATAATTGATGATTGAAAATTTTTGTTTTAAGTGATTCTTTATAAGAATAAAATCATTATGAAATACTTGTATGAGGAAACTATAAAATTATTATTTAGATTTTTCTAATATACTTAATTAAGCGACATCCATGTCATCAAATATTAAGTAAATTAATATTCTTAAATCCTTTAAATACTATTTTTAAACTCAAACCTTCTGAATAAACAGCTCTCGATCAAAACGATACTGCGGGAAGAACACGCCATCTTTGGCACGTTCACCAGCACCAATCACCATCACCGGATATTGCTGATCATTCAGGTCCAGAATTTCACGAACCATTGGTTCATCGAAACCTTCCATCATACAGCTATCAAAACCATAAGCACGTAAAGCCAGTACCAGATTTTCACATGCTAGTGCTGTGGTTTTACTTGCCCATAGCTTGGCATCGGCAGGACTAAATGCAGAAACCGGCATTTGTTTATCGAGTGTACGGGCTACTTTGAAAGCGACTTTCTTAAAGTTACCAAAGGCATTCAGATAACCTGTCTTGTAGTTATAGGGAATGTACTTATAGTACTTTTTAATGGCTGGTGGAGCCTCAGGAAATGGAAACTCGCTGATATTCAGTTTTGCCATTTCATCTACACGGTCAGTACGTGCCACACAGACAATCAGTTCTGAAGCTGTTTTAGCAGCAAGCTGGCTCATACATGCTTTAACCAGACGTTTTTTCTTGGAGGAGTTCTGCACCACATAAAATGTCCATGGCTGCAGGTTTGAAGAGTTTGGTGCCAGCAAGGCCAAATCCAGACAGGCATCGAGGACCTCGGCAGGAATTGGCTTTTTAGTGAATTTACGTACAGAACGTCGGCTTTCGATGACCTTTCGGAAATTGTCTACATCAATATCCTGAGGTGCAGGTTCGTAGTAACGTTTCTTTTCAGGATTTGAACTATCGGTTGTTTGAGAAGTCGTTTGGGAGTTTTCATTAGTCATAAGCTAGATTCTTTCAAAAAAATAAAAGATTGAGGCAGTCTAAACTGCCTCAATTAAAAGATAAGTTTCAGAATTAGTTGAATTGTGTGAAATCAGGTTTCCGTTTTTGCATAAACGCCTGAACGGCTTCCGTCATTTCAGGTGAACCCACACGTTTCATAAAGATCTCCGCTTCATCATCAATACACTCGATAATTTCAGCCAGATTATGCTTCATCAGTGCTTTGGTTTGTTTAATAGAAGCCAGGGGTAAAGCGGCAAGAGTTTTTGCCTGTTTTTCAGCAGCGGCATAGACATCTTCCTCAATGCTATTTACCAGACCTGCACCCAATGCTTTTTGACTATTAAATCGCTGTGCAGTAAGCAGTAACTCAGCCGCTTTATGATAGCCAGCTTGTTGTACTAACAGCTTACTTGAAGCGCCTTCAGGCGACAGGCCAAGGCTAACAAATGGAATCTGGAACAGGGCAGTATTGTCACTATAAACCAGATCAGCATGCAGCAGAATCGTTACCCCGATACCAATCGCAACGCCACGAACGGCTGCAATTAAAGGCTTGGAAAATTTTGCAGCGGACTTCAACAGGACAAAAGGAGGGGTATCGCCAGCCTTAGCTTGCAGAGGTGTCTGAATAAACTTCATGAAGTCCTGCATGTCATTGCCGGCACTAAAGTCTGCGTCTTGACCACGTAGAATCACGACACGCACACTACTATCCTGATCCGCTTCATCCAGTGCCTGTGCGATCCATAGATATAGTTCGCCGTAAAGCGCATTTTTTGCCTCAGGACGGTGAATGGCTAAGGTCAATACGCCATGGTCTAAATTCGCATTTAAATGCTGATGCGGTTGTTGAATACAGCTCAGTGTCATCGTACTATCCTTGCTTTATTAATATGAATTTATTGGCGCTTATTATGTCGCAAAAACTTCCCTGCGGCATAACTGATGCGTTCATAAAAGTAAGATGTGCTATGAAGTATAAATTTGATTACCTGGTGTTTATTGGTCGTTTTCAACCTTTCCATCTGGCCCATATGCAAACGATTAAAATTGCCTTGCAGCAGAGCCAGCAGGTGATTCTGGCATTAGGCTCAGCACAGCAAGAACGCAATATTAAAAATCCATTTCTGGCCACTGAGCGTGAAGAAATGATCCTGTCGAATTTTTCTGAAGCAGATCAGAAACGGATTAAATTTGTCCATGTCATTGACGTCTATAATGATGAAAAATGGCAAAAACTGGTGAAATCGCTGGTGTCTGAAGTAGTTGAAGCAGAAGCAAAAGTTGGTCTAATTGGACACTTTAAAGATGAATCTTCTTATTATTTAAGTTTGTTCCCGGAATGGGAAATGGTGGAACTGGATAGCTTGGTTGGCGCTATATCCGCCACTCCTTTACGTGAAGCGTATTATCGCGGTGAAGTGGTGGAATCGGCTTTTCCTTTAGGCACCAGTGAGTTTTTACATAAATTTAAAAATAATGAGATTTATCAACAATTGGTCAACAAGTTTGAACTAAATGATAAAACAAATCTGGGCTAAAACCGTTTTAAGGTAGTGAGTTCATTTGATTGTTAAGGATGAACACAATGAATCTATTCCTGAAAAATATAGCTTATGCGGGTGCTCTATCTGCTATGTGTATATCGGCTGCGTATGCTAAAAGCTGGACATTGACGCCTCAAAGTAGTGTCGGCTTTAGCATTAACTCCTTGGGTTTAAATGTGGTAAAGGGAAATTTTCAAGAGTTCAAGGCAACCATGCAGTTTGATCCCGATCGGCCACAACAGTCATCTACTGAGTTCACTATGCAGGTGGATAGCCTGGAGGTTTCCAAGCCCAGCCTTAAAAATATGATTATGGGTGAGGATCTGTTTCATGCATCGCGCTATAAAACAGTCAATTTCAAAAGTACCCAGTTTAAGCCAAATGGTACGAATCGTTATCAGGTCATGGGTCAACTCACTCTAAGAGGGGCTACTCGACCAGTAGTTTTCGATACCACTCTGACACCGAACAAGGCTAATCCTAATCTACTCGATGTGAAATCCACTACGGTAATTAATCGCTCAGATTTTGGGATGAAGAAAGCCACTGCAGGCGTGGGTGAAAAAGTTAATATTCACCTAATGGGACAGTGGAAAACCCAATAATCTGATATTCAATTTCTGTGAATTCGGCAGGACATCATAGAACTGCTTATTGAATTGGATTATTCATACATTGTTCTGCCTGTTCCAGAATGACTTTGGTTAACTGTTTTAGAGCGGGAGACTGCTGTTTCCAGTGATGCCAATATAAAGGTACATCACAACAGCATTCAGGCAGTATTTCGATCAGTGTCCCATTTTGAATCCGGTCCGCAATTTGATAGTCCGGCACCAAACCATATCCTAATCCAGAAAAAATAGCGTCCGCAAAGGCGGTCGAGGAGGGAATATAGTGAAAAGGAAAACATTGCTGGTTTAAGCCAAATTGAGCTAACAGTAGATGGCTATGTAAATGATCCTGATCATTATAAATCACAGCGGGTGCCTTACGCAGTGATTCCCGGTGAATGCCTTGTTTAAACCAGGAATGCACAAAAGCAGGTGTTGCGACCATTCTATAATGCATCTGCCCAATAAAATAAGCCTTACAGCCCGGCATGGCTTCACTCTCACTGCTAATACAGGCATTGACTTGGCCCTGCTCCAGAAGCTTATGAGTTTCACTTTGAACAGCAACCTGAAGATTCAAAGTGATTTTCTCTGCAAGCAGGGTGGTGTTCAGACAGGGAAATAACCAGGTCGCGAGTGAATCCGCATTTACCGCGATATGAATCGAGCTAAATTCTGCTTTATTTTGACCATTTAATTGCTGGATCAATTGCTGCTGTAACAGGCGTTGATGCTGCAAATAATTCAGTAAGGTTTGACCAGCATTGGTCACTTTACAAGGACGCTCACGTAGCACCAAAACTTGCCCCAAATCTCTTTCCAGATTTTGCACTCTTAAAGTGACTGCCGAAGCCGTTATATTTAATACTTTTGCGGCAGCATCAAAACTTTGGGTTTCTGCAACAGCCAGAAAAGCATCACAGTTTTTAGAATTAAGTGGCATAGCTTACCTAAATAAAATTTAGTCTAAATGATATTTTCTTAATTATATTTAATTGAAAAGAATAACATAGATAATGATCCCCATCTTTATAATTCCATGATATTCCAATGTTAAATGCATATATACAAGGTCTTGCAGTAGGCTTTAGCCTGATTATTGCCATTGGTGCACAAAATGCTTTTGTATTGAAGCAGGGCTTGAAACAGCAGTATGTCTTTGCGATCTGTATGTGTTGTGCCTTATCTGATGCAATATTAATTTTTGCCGGTGTTTTGGGGTTTTCACAATTGATGCTGGTCAATCCGCACTGGATCAATATGGCGAAATATCTGGGTGCAACTTTTCTGGCGATCTATGGCGCTCAGCATTTTTATCAGGCCTGGAAGAATGAGCAGCGTCTGGACACAGATCAAAAAGATGTGCCTTCTTTATATAAGGTTTTGCTGATTTGTTTGATGCTGACCTGGCTCAATCCGCATGTTTATCTGGATGCACTGGTCTTGATTGGTTCTATCTCCACCCAATATTCCAATGCGCAGATACAATTTGCCTTGGGAGCGATTAGTGCGTCCTTTGTATTCTTTTTTGGATTGGGCTATGCAGCACGTTATTTGCAACCTATTTTTCAGCGTCCAAAAGCCTGGAAAATACTGGATGTACTCATTGGCTGTGTAATGTGGTCAATTGCAGTTTCTTTAGTGAACTGAATTGTTCTTTGCAGCAACTCTAAAGAAAAAGGCATGATATTTCTATTCATGCCTTCTTTGATTTTATGAAAGATCTTAAGCAGCCTGTAAAGCTTTCAAATCTTCTAAGACCTGTTCAGCATGGCCAGCGGCTTTTACCTTACGGTATTCTTTGACCAATTTGCCATTATGGAAAATGAAGGTAGAGCGCTCAATGCCCATCACTTTCTTACCATACATATTCTTTTCTTTAATGACATCAAAGTGTTTGCATAACACTTCTTCTTTATCACTGATCAGATTGATAGTCAGATTCTGTTTTTCAGTAAAGTTCTGGTGCACTTTAACCGAATCACGTGATACGCCCAGAATAGTCGTATTGAGCGCATCAAACTGATCTTTTAAACAAGAAAAACCGACTGCCTGAGTGGTACAGCCAGGTGTCGAATCTTTAGGATAAAAATAGATCACCAGCCATTCTGCATCCAGTTGGGCCAGATTAATTTCACCTGTAGTGGTCGGAAAAGTGTGCTCAAGTAAGCTGATCTCAGACATGATCTCTCCAATTTTTCTAAATTTTTTCAAAAAAATAAGCCACATTATAGTGGCTTATCCTAGAAAAACATCCGTCAGGATTATTTCTTTTGAGCGGCTTTATTGGCTTCTGCAGCAAGTGAATTTAATTTACCTGCGAGCTGTGGGCCTACACAAGACTGCACGTTCTGGCTTTGTTTTTTAACAAAGTCTAAAGTAGCAGGGTTTTTCTTCTGGTTAATGGTACTTTGAATCTGCCATTTTTGGGCTTGAGTCAATTTACCTTCCGCATCTACTTCACATGTACAAAGCTTGTTCACATCAGACTGAGTCAGTTTTTTGTACTTCACTGCCTGTTTGTATGGAATAGCACAGGCTTTAATTAAACCGTCACGTACATTTGAACTGCTTCCAGCATTTTTCATGGCAGTTGTGTATTCTTTTTTCATCGCCTCAAATTCTGCTTTTGCCTTAGCTTGATCATTATTTGCAAAAGATGCAGTTGAAAATAGGGCAGACAAAGAGAGTAGGCTAGTCGCAAGTAATTTGGCTTTAATATTCATAATATGGATTTATAACCTTGATCGATTTTAAAGGTAATAACGTGTCGGGTCTTCAACACCTGCATCAGCAAAACCTTGCTTGCGTAAACGACAACTGTCACATGTTCCACACGCACGTCCTTGGGCATCTGCTTGGTAGCAAGATACCGTTTGACTGTAGTCTACGCCATGTTCTAGGCCTAAGCGAATGATATTTGCTTTGGATAAATGTAACAAAGGTGTTTCAAATTTCAGGGCCTGACCTTCGACACCAACCTTGGTTGCAAGGCGTGCCATGTTGGCAAAAGCTTCGATAAATTCCGGGCGGCAGTCTGGATAACCTGAATAATCCACCGCATTAATCCCGATCACAATTGCCTCAGCACCGAACACTTCTGCAGCAGCCAAAGCATAAGATAAGAAGATGGTATTTCGTGCAGGTACATAGGTTACCGGAATACCTTCCTGCAATTGGTCTGGTACCTCAATGCTATGATCAGTAAGGGCTGAGCCGCCTAGGTTACCTAAATCAATATTGATGACACGATGTTCTACACCCGAGCGTTGAGCCAGTGCACGAGCTGCATCAAGTTCTGTAGTAGAGCGTTGGCCATACATAAAACTCAGTGCAATACATTCATAGCGTGCCTGCGCCCAAGCCAGACAGGTTGTTGAATCTAATCCGCCAGATAACAATACAATGGCACGAGGGCGCATAACAAATACTCCAATATAGTAAATTTACAAAAATTAACGACCAGTTTCATCATTCCATAACAACTTGTGCAGCTGCAGCTGGAAACGAACAGGGAGATGGTCTTCTAAAATCCATTGAGCCAGATCACGTGCCAATTGTGGCAAGCGTGCAGCTCCTTTTTCAACTGCAAATGCAGGGGAGAACCAGACTGTACTGACTTTTTCATTCAACTGGTACTGTTCTACCTGCTGTTTTGACCATTCATAATCTTCACGATTACAGATCACAAACTTAATCTGGTCATGCTGAGTCAAATGATCCAGATTTGTAAGCAAATTTCGTGCAACTTCACCTGAAGTTGGCGTTTTTAAATCCAGAACTTTGGATACCCGTGCATCCACTTTAGAAACATCTAATGCACCACTGGTTTCTAAAGAGACTTCACAGCCTAAATCTGCAAGTCGCTGTATCAGAGGTAGGGCGTTCGGTTGCGCTAATGGTTCACCACCGGTCACACAGACATAAGGCGTTTTAAAATCAAGCGTGGTCTGGATGATGTCATCTAAAGATTTACGCTCGCCACCTTCAAAAGAATAGGTAGTATCACAATACGTACAGCGCAGTGGACATCCGGTTAAGCGGATAAATACGGTCGGTAAACCTGCAGTATTGGCTTCACCTTGTAATGAATAGAAGATCTCCGTAATGCGTAAGCCCGCAGACGGATCAGAAACTGGAATTGCGGAAGATCGAAGCGTATTCATAACAACATTAACCACTGAAAAATAAATAACAATGTATAAAAATAAAAATCCCTACGATCATTGCTGACCGTAGAGACGAGGAGCGGTTGAAGCTCCGAGGAACACAAATGTGTCCTCTAGGTTAAGACATCTTAGTCTTCGCGAAGCAGATCGTTCAGGCTAGTTTTAGCACGAGTTTTCGCATCTACTTTTTTCACGATTACAGCTGCATATAAGCTGTATTTACCGCATTTAGATGGCAGGCTGCCTGATACCACAACAGAACCAGCAGGTACGCGGCCATAATGAATTTCGCCAGTTTCACGGTCATAAATCTTGGTGGATTGACCAATGAATACGCCCATTGAAATGACAGAACCTTCTTCAACGATTACGCCTTCAACGATTTCAGAACGTGCACCGATGAAACAGTTATCTTCAATAATAGTTGGATTAGCTTGAAGCGGTTCAAGAACACCACCGATTCCTACACCACCAGACAAGTGAACATTTTTACCGATTTGAGCACATGAACCTACAGTTGCCCAAGTATCGACCATTGTACCTTCATCTACATAAGCACCGATGTTCACATAAGAAGGCATCAGTACCACGTTTTTCGCCTGGAAAGAACCTTTACGCGCTACCGCCGGAGGAACAACACGTACGCCAGCAGCTTTAAACTGCTCGTCAGTCCAGTCAGAGAATTTAGTATCTACTTTGTCGTAGAAGCGAAGATCACAAGCTTCCATTGGTTTGTTATCGTTTAATTTAAATGATAACAATACCGCTTTCTTAATCCATTGATGAACAACCCATTCACCTTCGATTTTTTCAGCAACACGTAAAGTACCATTGTCCAGGCCAGCAATTACTTCCTCAACTGCTTGACGGATTTCAGCAGGACAGTCTGCTGCTGTGAAATTCGCACGGTCTTCAAACGCTTGTTCAATGATTGTTGAAAGCTGAGACATGATCTTCCTTCCAGAAAAAAATTTCCGATATTTTACACTATATTGCTCTAAAAAGATGGAAAACTAGGAAGGGTGCTGAATTAAATTCGCAAGTAAAGTGATTAGTATCCTTTTCGTATTTTAGATATGTACAAACATTGTTTAAAAAAGGCTTATCATTCAACAAGAAAAATTAATATGTATCAAAAAATAACAAAAGCTCAGCAAAACACGAATAAAAAATATTCATTGACTCCTTTATATTGAGCTCATCACGAATAACTAATGATGAAAAAAAAGTTCTTTTGAGGAGAGAAATAATGAAAGCTTTATATCAACTTTTAGCAGTATCCGTTCTAGCTGCCACAGCTGGATCTGTCATGGCTGCTGATGAAACAATCGTAACAGATGAAGGCGTAGCTGAATTCTCTTTCTTTAAACCTGCAGCTGTTCGTGCTGAAGTCGGTACTACCGGTTACGGTGGCGCGATCTCTTGGAATGCTAACCCTTATGTAGGTGTTACTCTAGGTTATAATGGTGGTGATATTTCTTGGACTGATGATTTATCAATCAACGGTAATAAATATGACCTGGATATGGACAATAACCTGACTTATTTGAACGCTGAAATTCGTCCTTGGGCGAACTGGTTCTATATGGCAGCAGGTGTGGCTTATATCGATAATGATTATGGTCTAGAACGTCGTCCGGGTACTAATGCGTCATTTACTGTAGATGGTTCACGTTTTAATGCAGGCACAACAGATGTTCGTATTAATGGTGATTTATCTTACAAAAACAATATCGCACCTTATGTAGGTCTTGGTTTCTCTCCAGCAATCACTAACCGTTGGGGTGTATTTGGTGAAATCGGTGCATACTACAATGGTAATCCTACTGTAAGTTTAGATGCTAATACAGCAGCTTTAGGTTTGGTTGGTGATGATGGCCGTACTTTAGCAGAAGCATTAGCTGAAGAACGTCGTGAAATTCGTGAAGATAATAAATACGAATGGCTTCCAGTAGCGAAACTGGGTGTAAGTTTCCGCTTCTAAGCTGTAGCTGCTAAGCCTAATAAAAAAAACGAGCTTCGGCTCGTTTTTTTTGTTTATTAAAAGCTATTGAAAATGATAGCCCAACTTCATACCGACGACCCAAACATCATTATCATCCACTGCAGATAAGCCTACGAACTGGGGTATAACAGCGTTTGAATTTGTTTTAGGCTTCTGGAATTTTAAATAATACAGTCCTGTAGCAATATCCCAGTGTTTTTGAAAATTCTGAAAATAGCCTAAACCAACTCCCCAATAACCATCACTCGGATTCAAGGTAGAAGCTGGATTTCCCGTACCTGAGTCCCATAGAATTTCAAAAGAATTAATCATAGAAGAAGGCCATTGATGGGCGATTCCAAATTTGGCCGACCATTGATCCTCTTGATAATCGATCATCTTGATATCTTTCACTTCAGGAAACTCCAGGGCGGCATAATCAATCACTGTACCGAATTTCGGCGGTTGAATGACAAAATCTTGCCAATTTACCCACCGTAAACCCGCATAAAAAATATTCTGGGAGGGAAGTCCGCTCTGAATATCTAAATTAATAGATTGAGGTGTTTGTATTTTCGTAAAGCTGGGCGTAGTTGTGCCGACTATAAGTGATTCTGTGATTTGCAGTTGATGATTTATGGCTGAACGATAAGTCAGCGAACTTCTAAAGAAATACTCAGGAGTTTGATAGCTCATTCCAGCGAGCCAACCCCAGTCAGCATTTTGTTCAAGCTGAACGTGATAACCATTAAAGACTGAAAAAGATTCACCTACCAAACTTAAATTACCTTCTAAGGTCTGATAACTCAGTCCTGCATAGAGATTCCAGTTTGGATCAGGCTGATATCCAAGAATGGAAGTCAGATTATGACTATCAAACTCAATATCGGCTGCTTCAATCTTTGTAGGTTCACCTGCAAAAATTGGACTATATTGATATGCAATATCGACATGGAAGGGCTGATCATAAATGAGTCCCCAAGAGATCTTTGGATGAAGTTGTAATTTTAATGCAGCATTCGCAACCAGTTGATTATTCGCAAGCTGACCCGTGGAAAAATCCTGAATACCTAATTGTTCTAATACTTCGGTATGCTGTACTTGACCGCTAACATTAGGATTCGTCCAGGCAAATGAGACTTCGGCATAATGATCCTTTTCAAAAAAGGACTGGATGGTTTGATTGGATTGTTCAAAAGCTGCTGCGAAACTTGTCCCGGAAAAAATCAGTCCACATCCCAAGAGGGAAAATTTGTAGCTCATCATTAATATAATTTATTTATTGAATTATATTGTAATTATGCTTGATTTTTAATGAAATAATCTACGGTTAAAATTAAAAAAAGAGGCAATACGCCTCTTCAAGTTAGAAAATTCAATCCATATTATTCATCTGGATAAGCCACTTTTTTCAGTGCCTTGATGTCCGCATCTGGTGAGCATAAAGAAATAAACTCATAACCATAACCACGTAATAAGTGGCCTTTACGTACGGCGATCCAGGTAGTATTTACTCCGAAAATATCGGTTTTAATCTGTTTCAGACGATAGTCACGTTCTGGATCATAAGCCAGATCATTGACAATGCCGACACCCATGTTGAGCTCGACATAAGTTTTAATCACATCGGCATCCAGAGCTGACATGACAATATCAACATCTACACCGGCTTCTTCAAAGGCTGAGTCGATTTTAGAACGGCCAGTAAAACCACCATGATAAGTAATAATCGGATAGCCAGCGAGGTCTTCAATACGTACCTGTTCTTTGCTATTTAGCGGGTGATTTTGCGGCGTAATAATACTGTGCTGCCAGTTGTAATAAGGCACACTCGCCAGATTTTCTTCAGTCGTTAAGGCTTCAGTCGCAATCCCGATATCTGCTTCACCCTGAAGTAGCATTTCAGTAATTTCCATTGGACTGGCTTGTTGCAAAATCAGATGAACTTTCGGAAATTCTTTTTTGAACTGATTCACGATCGGCGGTAATACATAACGTGCTTGGGTATGCGTCGTTGCAATCGTTAATGTACCTTCATCGACCTTGTTAAAGTCATCTGCAAGACGTTTAATATTGTCTGCATCAACCAGCATACGTTCTACAATACCAAGAAGTGCCTGACCTGGTTCAGTCAGTCCTAATAGGCGTTTACCTTTACGGATAAATAGCTGTACACCAAGCTCATCTTCTAAATCTTTAATATGCTTACTGACACCTGACTGCGAAGTGTAAAGCGCGGCTGAAGCTTCAGTTAAGTTAAAATTCTGTCTAACAGTTTCTCGAATAATTCTTAATTGTTGGAAATTCATAATTCTTTACCCTATAAGAGGATGGGGCATTTAAAAGCCCCATCTTGCAGCCTTACGCGACCTGGTTTTCAAATAAATGCAGATTTAATGCACTCAACCAAACAGTTTGATCCGGACGGAATTGATGAGCGCGGGCTTCTTCTGGTGTCAGTGAAATTTCAATCAGATTGCCTTGGCGGTCATTCAATTCTGCAACGACTTTTCCTGCAATCCAGAGTTCACGAATGAACGTGGCCTGAATCGCATTTTCTTGTGGTTGTACATGAATACGCAGTTCATCCGGGCGAGCGAAGACAATGACATTACCCTGAGCTGCCTGTTTAGCGGCATCGAACTGAATACGGTCTTCACCTAGCTGAATGATGCCGCCATTATTCTGGCCTTCGAAACGGTTAGCTTGTCCCAGGAAGTCAAACACGAATGGTGTTTTCGGTGTTTCATACACTTCACGTGGTGAACCGATCTGTTCCACATTACCTTTGTTCATCACTACGATTTGATCTGCAACTTCTAAGGCTTCTTCCTGATCGTGAGTGACGAAAATTGAAGTAATGTGCAGTTCATCATGCAGGGTACGTAACCAGCGGCGCAGTTCTTTACGGACTTTGGCATCTAGCGCGCCGAACGGTTCATCCAGTAACAGTACACGTGGCTCAACGGCTAGTGCACGAGCCAAAGCAATACGCTGACGCTGACCACCAGAAAGCTGAGCCGGATAACGGTCAGCCAGGAAGCCAAGTTGTACCAGATCAAGCAAGCGGGTCACGCGTTTTTTAATTTCAGCTTCTGATGGACGAGTAGAGCGTGGACGGACACGTAGACCAAATGCCACGTTGTCAAACACAGTCATGTGACGGAACAGGGCATAGTGCTGGAATACAAAACCCACTTCACGTTCACGAACGTGAACATTGGTTGCATCCTGACCTTCCAGAATCACCTGACCACCGTCAGCAGATTCCAGACCTGCAATGATACGCAATAGGGTAGTTTTACCACAGCCTGACGGGCCGAGCAGGGCAACCAGCTGACCATCCGGGAAATCCAGAGAAATGTTTTTCAGTGCATGGAATGCACCAAAGTGTTTTTCAATATTTTTAACTTGAATACTCATGTGGGCATTCCTTAAGAAACTGTTGAATCATCATTACGTTTGTCTTGTTTTTCCTGGCGCAGTTCGACCCAGGTTTTCAGAACCAGAGTCACAATTGCGAGGAGAGCCAGGAGCGATGACACGGCAAACGCAGCGCTAAAGGTATATTCGTTATATAGAATTTCGACGTGTAGCGGCAAAGTATTGGTTTCACCACGAATATGGCCAGAAACCACTGATACTGCACCGAACTCACCCATGGCGCGGGCATTACACAGAATTACGCCGTAAATCAGACCCCATTTGATATTTGGCAGGGTCACTTTCCAGAAGGTTTGCCAGCCAGATGCACCGAGTACAATCGCAGCTTCTTCTTCTTCAGTACCTTGCGCTTCCATTAAAGGGATCAGCTCACGTGCTACAAAAGGTACGGTAATAAATACAGTCGCTAAAACAATCGCAGGAACGGCGTAAAGGATCTTGATGTCATTATCCATCAACCAGCCACCCATCCAGCCTTGAGTACCGAAAATCAATACCAGCATCAAACCTGCAATAACAGGTGATACCGAGAAAGGCATATCGATAATGGTGGTTAAAACTGATTTACCTGGGAAGTTAAACTTCGCCACTGACCAGGCTGCAGCTACGCCGAATACTACATTCATCGGTACTGCGATCACAGCCGTTAGTAAAGTCAGTTTGACCGCAGATAAAGTATCTGGATGAACAAGGGCTTGCGTATATACGCCAACCCCTTGTTTAAATGCTTCAACAAAGACCAGAACCAAAGGCAGGATCAGGCAGCTTAAAAAGAAGATTAGTGCAATCGCAATCAGGGTATAACGTACCCAGGTCGGCTCACGAGTCGCATCGCGGGATTGCAGCTTTTCAGCCAGCGCATTGCTGTTGGTATTTAAACTCATCGTGCAGTTCTCCCGGTACGGCGGCTCGCCCAAGCTTGCAATAAGTTAATCAGGAAGAGCATTACAAAGGAAATGAGCAGCATCACTACAGCAATTGTGGTCGCACCGGCATAGTCATATTCTTCCAGACGGGAAATAATCATTAATGGCGCAATTTCAGTTTCAAAGGGCTGATTACCGGCAATGAAAATGACCGAGCCATATTCACCGACACCACGTGCAAAGGCCAAAGCAAAACCTGTGATCAGTGCTGGCAGCAGAATCGGGAAAATGACTTTGGTGACGATCTGAAAACGGTTTGCACCGAGTGCAGAAGCCGCTTCTTCCAGTTCAGTTTCTAAATCAGAAAGAACCGGCTGTACCGTACGGACCACAAAAGGAATACCGATAAAGATCAAGGCCAGGGTAATACCGATCGGGGTATAAGCCACCTTGATGCCGATTGGATCTAAATACTGACCAATCCAGCCAGTCGGTGCATATAAAGAAGTCAGAGCAATACCGGCAACTGCGGTTGGCAGGGCAAAAGGCAGATCGACCAGTGCATCGACAATACGTTTGCCCGGAAAGCTATAACGCACCAGACACCATGCCAGTAACAGGCCAAAAACTACATTAATCAAAGCAGCAATAATGGCTGAACTGAAGCTTAGCTGTAATGATTTCAAGATACGTTCAGAGCTCAGGATTTCCCATAAGCCTTCCCAGCCAATGCCGAGTGATTTAATAAAAACGGCAGATAGCGGGATCAGAACGATTAATGACAAATACGCTAGGGTAAAGCCTAGAGAAAGACCAAATCCTGGCAGCACTCGGGATCGCTGCGACATGATTACTCCTCAAAAGAGAGAATGCTGGTTAAAGTTAACCAGCGAAAATTAGAAAATAGAATCGGCACAAGCATAATTTGCAGGGACTAAAATGCAAATTTAAAATAATACTTGCTCTCATCAACTTTGCTGATATGGTGCATAGCCTTTTCTGAAATCAAATATTGTTCAATTTCAGGGAAAGAACCAAAACCGGAAGCAACATTGACATGGCCTACAGCTCCCAGATTAATCGGTTTGATCTTCCAGGCTTTCGCCAGAACCTGAGCATCTTCAAAACTTAGCCATGGATCATTTTCACTGATCAACAAAGTCGTTGGAGCCTGAATCTTGAGCTGCTGAAAATAGGCACTGTAATCTGTCTGGTTATCACGGGCAAAACCATTTTCCCCAAAACGTACCGGATTGGCAGGTGCAACCAGCACCAGATTTTTGACTTTAGTATTCAGTTCAGGATGCTGGGCCAGTGCTGCCACGCTGGTCAAACAGCCAAAGCTATGTGCCACAATTTGTACATCATCTGGAATGGCTTGCAGGGTTTTAACAAATTCTGCGACCCATACATCCAGTACCGGATGATTCCAGTCTTTTTGCTGCACCCGGGAGCAACGCATGAGCCGGTGTTGCAGGCAGGTTTGCCAGTGATTGTATTCACTGCCACCTACACCGGGAACAATAAGCGTATGAGTCATGTCGATGCTCCTGTATGAAATCAGCTTAAATTATTTTTTGCGCTGTTAGCTTTAACGATCTGGTCAAAAACACCACCATTTTCAAAGTGGGCTTTCTGTACTTTATCCCAGCCACCAAACTCCTGATCAATAGTCACCAGTTTTAATGGCTTAAAGACTTGGTTATATTTCGCCAGTATTTTTTCATTACGTGGGCGATAGAAGTTACGTGCTGAGATTTCCTGACCCAGTGGTGAGTAAAGGAAGTTTAAATAACCCTGGGCCAGGTATTTGTTGCCTTTTTTATTGGCATTCTTTTCAACAATCGCCACGGGTGGCTCAGCCAGAATTGACAGGGAAGGAGTCACAATTTCAAACTTGCCCGGTTGTTCACGAAGGGCTAAATGTGCTTCATTTTCCCAAGCCAGTAATACGTCACCGATGCCACGTTCAGCAAAAGTGGTGGTTGAACCACGCGCACCTGAATCAAGTACTTTGGTTTGTTTATAGATTTTACGAACAAATTCTTGTGCAGTTTTGTCGTTACCGCCCGGTAAGTGTTTTGCATATGCCCAAGCTGCTAAATAGTTCCAGCGTGCACCGCCTGAAGTTTTAGGATTTGGCGTGATAATCGCTACACCTGGTTTTATCAGATCACCCCAATCCTTGATGCCCTTTGGATTGCCTTTACGTACCAGGAATACAATAGTAGAAGTATATGGTGTTGAGTTTTGTGGTAATTTTTTCTGCCAGTCTGCAGGTAACAGTTTGGCTTTTTCGACCAGTACATCAATGTCAGCGGCTAATGCCAAAGTTACGACATCGGCATCCAGACCATCAATCACGGCACGTGCCTGTTTACCTGAACCGCCATGTGACTGTTTAAAGTTGATGCTTTGGCCAGTACGGCTTTTCCAGTATTTACCAAATTCTTTATTGACGTCTTCATAGAGTTCACGCGTCGGATCATAAGAGACATTCAGAAAGTCGCGCGCTGCAGCAGAAAACGAAGTTGCTGAAATAACAGCAGCCAGAACCCCTAGTTTTAGTTTTGTTGAAATGCTCATGTGAACCTCAAACTCTTACACGTTTTGTAACATGAGTGAAGAATAAACCTATTCTTTATGCATAAAAAATAATTAAAAATGAATTTTATATGAAAATATAAGATAAAAGGTTTTATAAGTATTTGAAACAACAATGGCCTTATTCAATAAGGCCATTGTATAGACATTTATTATTACGATTTTGTGCTATTTGCCTTTACGATCTGGTCAAAGATACCGCCATTGGCAAAGTGTTTTTTCTGTACCTTGTCCCAACCACCAAACTCTTTATCAATGGTCACCAGCTTCAGCGATTTAAAGACATTGCTATATTGTTTTAATACTGCCGCATTACGTGGGCGATAGAAATTCTTTGCAGCAACCGTTTGACCTGCAGGTGAGTACAAGTAATTCAGATACGCTTTTGCAAGGTTTTCATTGCCATCTTTTTTAGCATTTTTTTCAACGATTGCTACTGGTGGTTCAGCCAGAATCGACAAAGAAGGGGTGATGATTTCAAACTTGCCAGGCTGTTCACGAATCGCCAGATGTGCTTCATTTTCCCAAGCCAGCAATACATCACCGATACCACGTTCAGCAAAAGTGGTGGTTGAACCACGTGCACCTGAGTCGAGTACTTTAGTTTGTTTGTAGATCTGGCGAACAAAGTCTTGAGCTTTAGTATCATTGCCGCCTGGCTGATGTTTCGCCCAGGCCCAAGCTGCTAAATAGTTCCAGCGCGCGCCACCAGAGGTTTTCGGGTTTGGTGTAATGATTTCTACGCCAGGTTTCACCAGATCGCCCCAGTCTTTAATGCCTTTAGGGTTGCCTTTTTTCACCAAGAAAACGATGGTTGAGGTATAAGGTGTTGAGTTTTGTGGGAATTTCTTTTGCCAGTCTTTAGGTAGCAGGCCACGAGCAGCGATTTCATCAATGTCTGCAGCTAGAGCCAAAGTCACGACGTCCGCATCCAGACCATCAATGACAGCACGTGCCTGTTTACCTGAACCGCCATGTGACTGTTTAAAGTTCACATCCTGACCAGTAGATTTTTTCCAGTAAGCACTGAATTCTTTATTAAAGTTATCGTACAATTCGCGAGTTGGGTCATAAGACACGTTCAGGAAGTCTTTTGCAGATACGCTAAAAGCGGTTGCTGAAATAAGTGCTGCCAATACCCCAATTTTTAATTTACGGATGTTCATATTTGCCTCAAATGTTTCTTTGTTTTGTTGGATGGGGCAAGAATAGCTGGAGATTTTTTGCATAAAAAATAATTAAAAACGAATTTTATGTGAGTAAAACAGATATATAGACGGAGCTTATATTTCATCGCTTTATCCGTCATCAGAGAGGCCTTAAAAGCATGTTGTATTTAAAAAATGCTCAACCCGTCAAAGATATAGATGTGCTGGATCGTGCCTTTCATTATGGTGATGGTTGCTTTACTACCGCGCGCATCCGTCGAAATCGGATCGAGTTAGCAGACCGTCATCTAGCCCGTTTAAGGATGAGCCAGCAAAAAATAAGTTTGCAGGCTGATCTGGACCTGATTGAAAAAAGTTTGCAAGCGTTATTGAAATCAGAAGATGAATTGAACGGAACCTTAAAGATTGTACTGAGTCGTGGTATAGGACAGCGTGGTTATAGCCTGCCAGAGCATCCGGCAGATCTTTGGGTGTTCTATTATCCGAAAACAGTACAGGACTTCAGTTATGAGCAGATTCAGACGGGTGTATTGCAACAGGCCATTGGCCTCAGTATGCCGAATCTGGTGGGGCTGAAAACCTTAAACCGTCTGGAACAGGTGTTGCTTAAACAGGAAGCGGATCAGCATGGCTGGCCGGAAGCACTGGTAACTGATGTGCAGGGTACAATTGTTGAAGGGGTGAGCAGTAATTGCTTCATTCGTATAAACAATACATGGATTACACCAGAACTTCGTTATAATGGCGTCTTCGGTGTGATGCGTGCAGAAATTTTGCAACGTATGCAGGATCAGGGCATTATCTGTCAGCAGCGTGATGTGGAAATGGATGAAATTCCCCATATCGACAGTCTGTTTTTCTGCAATGCGCTCAGTCCGATGAAAATTGCCACTCAATTTGAGCAGCGTGCTTTAAATGTAGATGCTTGTATTGAACTTTTTAACCGTCTTCGATTGAATCAGATGCCTTATTAATATGTCAGCTTCCAAGTCTAAAACCAAAAAGAAAAATAATGCCAAACGCCCTGGTTTCATGAAAGGGATAGTTTTATTTCTAATCGGGATACTCTTGGTTCTAGGGTTGATCCTGAAAGCTAGCCTATGGAAAGATTATCCTGTAGAAAGTCAAAAACAGTTACTGGCAATTAGTAACGGTGAAACCTATTCTGGATTTATTGATCGGCTGGCCAAAGAAAATTATGTCAGCTTTCCGATTATTTTAAAGCTGTATCAGCGCATCATGATTCATGACACCATGAAGGCGGGTGTCTATGAAATTCCTCAAGGTATGAGTATCCGTGCAGTGCTGGACATGATTTCCAATGCAGAAAATGCTCAGATGAACCGGATTCTGGTGATTGAAGGTACGACTTTTAAACAGCTGATTGATGCCTTAAAGAAAGATGATCTGGTAACTAAAGAAGTGGTGAATTTGCCAACCGATCAATTGCTCAAAGAACTCAATATTCCATTTAATCATCCTGAAGGTCTGTTTGCTCCGGATACCTATTTCTTTGCCAAAGGCGAAACGGATCGCAAGATTCTGACCGATCTTTATCAGCGCCAGATGAAGTCTCTGGATCAGGCTTGGGAAAAACGTGCTTCAGATCTGCCATATCAGAATAAATATGAAGCGCTGATCATGGCATCGATCATTGAAAAAGAAACCAGTCTGGATAGCGAGTTACAACAGGTATCAGGTGTATTTGTACGCCGTTTGAAAATCGGCATGCGTCTACAGACAGATCCAACCGTGATTTATGGTATGGGTGAGAATTACAAAGGTAATATTACTCGTCAGGATCTACGCACTCCAACACCTTATAACACCTATACCATGGCTGGCTTACCACCAACACCGATTGCCTTACCAAGCAAAAAAGCTATTGAAGCAGCAATGCATCCGGACAATTCACAAAATCTTTATTTTGTTGCAACGGGTAATGGTGGGCATAAATTCAGCAGCAGTCTGCAAGACCACAATAGAGCAGTGCAAGAATATCTCTCTGTTTTACGTTCAAAAAATAAGGAATGAGCATGTTTATCAGCTTTGAAGGCACTGAAGGTGTAGGGAAAACCACACTCATTCGTCGTATCTATGATGATTTTATTGCTCAAGGTAAAGAGGTCGTGCTGACCCGCGAGCCGGGTGGCACACCAATGGCAGAACAGATTCGTTCACTATTGTTGGCCGTAAACCACGAAGAAGCGATGTGCCATGATACAGAGTTATTGCTGATGTATGCGGCACGTGCCCAGCATCTGGCACAAGTGATTTTACCCGCTTTAAATGCTGGAAAAATTGTCTTATGTGATCGCTTCAGTGATGCCAGTTTTGCCTATCAATGTGCAGGACGTGGACTCAGTGAAGACAAGCTGAATCTGTTAAATCAAAATTTTGTGGAACGTATGCCAGATATTACGTTCTGGCTGGATGCACCGATTGAACTGGGTATGAATCGCGCTCGTGCCCGAGGTGCGCTGGATCGGTTTGAGCAAGAGAAAGTTACTTTCTTTGAGAAAGTTCGCGCTGGATATGCAACACTATGCCAGCGTCATCCAGAGCGGATTAAATGTCTGGATGCAACTCAAACACCGGATCAGGTGTTTGAACAGGCACTGTCTTATTTAAAATAATTTTATTCTAAAGACATTTTTGGCATACTTTTCTCTAGTTATTTCAAGAAAGAATCTTCTATATTGAAATAAATCAGGAAGATAAAACATGATGAAAAGTACAAGAGAAGAAATCATCCAGTTTTTACAGCAGGAATTTCCGCAGAGCCTGGAAAAGTGCCAGATCGAAGTTGTAGTGCCTCAGGGTGCAACTGTATTGTATCGAGTGAGTGAGCAGGAATTACGTCCCGGCGGCACGGTATCTGGCCCTACTATGATGACCTTGGCTGATCTGGCTTTATATATTGCGATCCTCGGTGAGATTGGACTAGTTGGCCTGGCAGTGACCACGAACTTAAATATCAATTTTCTGCGTAAACCTTCGGGTGGTGTTGATCTGCGAGGGGAAAGTAAATTGATGAAAGTGGGGAAGGCGCTTATTGTGGGAGAAGTCTGGATTTATTCGATTGATCAGGAAGAGCCGGTTGCCCATGTGACAGCGACCTATTCGGTTCCACCACGTAAAGAACCCATACACTCCTTAAAATGCTGATTAACTCATACAAATCATATGCTTTATTTAAATCCGGATTATTCTAAAAACTTAAAAAAATCACAGCCAAAGAAAAGGCAGATAACATTTAAAAATATGATCTGCCTTATTTATATCTTTAAGCATTCACCAAAGGAGTTTCTACTTCAAAACTTGGTGGAATTAGTACAGTTTTACGTAGTTCAGGCAGCAATTCTGGATAATCTAGGGTGAAATGCAGGCCACGGGATTCTTTACGTTGCATGGCACAACGCACAATCATCTCTGAAACGAGTACCAGATTACGCAGCTCGATCAAGTTTTTGCTCACCTGATAATCCTGATAGTATTCGGTAATTTCTTTCTTTAACATCTCAATCCGGTGCAGGGCACGTTCTAGACGTTTAGTCGTGCGGACGATACCCACATAGTTCCACATGGTCTGACGCAGCTCGTCCCAGTTTTGCAGAATGACGACATCTTCATCAGGATTGGTCACCTGAGAATCATCCCATTCTGGTACTTCAGGGATAGCTTGATCTGCCTTGAAATTTTCCTGAATATGTTTGGCAGCACTCATGCCATATACAAAACATTCTAAAAGTGAGTTGCTGGCCATGCGGTTAGCACCATGTAAGCCAGTATAGGACGTTTCACCAATGGCATAGAGTCCGACAATATCAGTCTGGCTATTTTCATCTACGACCACACCACCACAGGTATAATGCGCAGCAGGAACCACAGGAATCATTTCCTTGGTGATGTCGATGCCAAGCTCTAGCAGACGTGCATACAGGGTCGGGAAATGTTCCTTGATGAAGCCTTCATCTTTATGGGTAATGTCCAGCCAGACATGACGAATGCCCAGACGTTTAATCTCATAGTCAATTGCACGCGCCACAATATCACGTGGTGCCAGTTCTGCTCGCTCATCAAAGCGCAGCATAAAGCGCTCACCATCAGGAAGGCGTAAATAGGCGCCTTCACCACGCATAGCTTCTGTAATCAGAAATGAACGGGCTTGTGGATGATATAAACAGGTCGGATGGAACTGGTTGAATTCCATATTGGCAACCCGGCAACCGGCACGATAAGCCATCGCAATCCCATCACCGGTCGCGATATCAGGGTTCGAGGTATAAAGATAGGCTTTCATCGCACCGCCACAAGCCAGGGCAGTAAATGGTGCTAAGAAAGTATGGACTTGTGCACTTTCTTCATTGAGTGCATATAAACCTAAGGCGCGATTTTCACCATCTAAGCCCAGTTTTTGTGAGCAGATTAGATCAATCGCAATGTAATTTTCAAAGATGGTAATATTTTCTTTTTCCTGAGCGCGCTGTACCAACGTGGTAGAAATGGCACGCCCAGTCGCATCAGCTGCGTGAATGATTCGGCGCTGTGAATGGCCGCCTTCACGGGTCAAATGTAATTGTTCCTGCTCATCCAGGGTAAATTGGACGCCGTGTTTCAGCAGAAAATCCACCGAAGGCTTACCACCTTCAACCGTCTGCTTCACCGCATCCATTTCACACAGATGTACACCTGCAATCATGGTGTCATCAATATGCTGTTCAATCGAGTCTGTCTCATCCAGTACTGCTGCAACGCCGCCTTGTGCATAATAGGTACTGGCATCGGTCAGGGTGGATTTGGCAAGAACTGCAATATTAAAATGTTCAGGCAAAGAAAGTGCTAGACTAAGACCGGCACCACCACTGCCCACAATGATCACGTCAAAATGATGGGTAAGGGGAAAATTAGACATGTCCATCAGCTAATTGAAAAAAGTCCGTTAATCAGAGCGCTTTTTTGTACAAAAGGCAAGCGTTTAAGTGCTCATTTATTGATGAAAAAAATTAATAAAAGCTTTAACTTAATGCTTTAGAAAAATTAAAGGTTGCCAACATTCAAGCTTTCGAACATATTGTTACTTAAAATATATGAAGTTTGTGATAAAACCTATTTACATAAATTTATCAACAATTTGGGTGAATAATTTATATGAAAATTCTGGATTTAAAAAAAGGATTATTTGCAGCGACTGTTACCATGAGTGCTGCTCAGTTACAGGCAGTAACACCCGTCGATTTTTCTAACCTGGTTGATCAGGTCAGTCCGGCAGTTGTCAGTGTGAGTGTTGTCAAGAAAATGAGCGAAGAAGAGCTCTTGCAACAACAGGTTCCTGAAATTTTACGCCGTTTCTTTGGTAATCAGGTGATTATTCCGCAGCCACGTGTACCGCAGGAAAAAACCGGATATGGGAGTGCCTTCTTCATTAGTAAGGATGGCTATCTGCTGACCAACCACCACGTAGTTGAAGATGCGTCTAAAGTGACAATTACCTTGAATGATCGTCGGGAAATTGATGCGACAGTCGTGGGAAGCGACGAGCGTACCGACGTCGCTTTGTTGAAAGTCAATGGTTCAGGTTTCCCGGAACTGCGTACTGGTGATGTCGATAAATTACGTGTAGGTGAACCCGTATTAGCAATCGGTTCACCTTTTGGTTTTGACTACTCCGCTTCTGCCGGGATTGTCAGTGCCAAGATGCGTAATATGATGGGCGAAACCGCAGTCCCATTTATTCAGACTGATGTGGCCCTGAATCCAGGTAACTCGGGTGGACCACTATTTAACCAGCGCGGTGAAGTGGTTGGGGTGAACTCACGAATCTTCAGTGGTACTGGCGGTTATATGGGCCTGTCATTTTCGATTCCCATTGATGTCGCTATGGAAGTCGCTGACCAGCTGAAACGTGATGGTAAGGTGACCCGTTCTTATCTGGGTGTAAGCCTGCAAGATATCGACCGTACTTTGGCTGAATCTTATAAATTATCTAAGCCAGAAGGTTCTTTAATTACCCAGGTGGCACCAAACTCGCCAGCGGCTAAAGCGGGTCTGCAAGCCGGTGATGTGATTTTAAAATACAATGGTACTGATATTTCACGCACTAGTCAGTTGCTGAACTATTTGAACCGTTCTGCACCTAAACAGCAGATCCAGCTAGAAGTACTACGTGATGATAAACGCCGTAGTATCAATGCAACACTCACGACTGCACCAGATGAAACGCCAGCCAAAGCAGGTAACCAGGCTCAGCCAAATAAAGGTCCGGTATTAGGCGTTACTATTCGGGAATTAAGCCCGGCTGAAAAAGAGCGTTTAGAGATTAAGGGTGGTGTAGTCATTCAGGATGTTCGTAGAGATGGGATCGCAGCTCAGGCACGGATTATGCCAAATGATGTCGTGACTCAAATCAATGGTAAAGCAATCTTGAACAGTAACCAGTTTGTGGAAGCTGTGGCAGATTTGAAAAAAGGTAGTGTTGCCCGTGTCGGTCTGATTCGTCAGGGTCAACGTGCCATTGTCGGGATGCGCATTTCATAAAATAAATGAATCTTCAATAATAAAAGACCGCTTGTATAGGCGGTTTTTTATTTTTCGCAATTTACCCGAGGCATAATTTCTGTAGACTCTGTATATAGAAAAAATTGCGATAAAGGATTAGAGAAAAGTGACCGGTATTTTTGACCAAGTTTTAAAGGTACAACCTGAACATATTGATCGTCTAGGACATGTGAATAACGTAGTTTATGTGCAGTGGATGCAGGATGTGGCCTCGGCGCATATCGAGCAATTAGGACTCGGTTTAAATGAGTATCTGCAACTTAAACATGCCATGGTTGCAGTTGAACATCATGTCCAGTATCGCAAGGCGGCATTTGAAGGGGATGAGCTGATTCTACGAACTTGGTTAAGTGATCTAAATGCCTTGTATTCATTCAGACAGTATGTATTTTATCGTCCGCAGGATCAGAATATCCTATTTACCGGTAACACGCAGTGGGCCTGTATCGAAATTGCGTCGGGTCGACCGAAGCGTATGTCGCCAAGTTTTACCCAAGCTTATCAGCCCCTCTCAGACAGTATTAACCCTTATGATTTTTCTACTTTATATTTGAGCGAAGAAGCAAAGGCGATAAGAGAAGAATCAATCTAATAAGGTGATGATATCGAGATTGAATAGAGGGGAGCTACCAAATAGGAAGCAGCTCATTTAACAAGCTGTTTTCTGAGAAAAAAGCTGAGGAAAAGAAAATAAAACATAAAGCGGTTACGTATTTAAGATAGGCGAGAGAGAAGAAAGATAATTCTTTTTCTGTATCTCCATTCTGCTATAATCCTCGGCAATTTCTATTCGGCTTTTGTTATGCAATGACTTTTTAAATTGCATGACGCGTTTTTTTCTCAAGGTAGCCCATGGCGCAAGCTAAAAAATCTGTTGATATTAAAAACATTCGTAACTTCTCGATTATTGCGCATATTGACCACGGTAAATCGACTCTGGCAGATCGTTTTATTCAAACTTGTGGTGGTTTGCAGGATCGTGAAATGCAGGCTCAAGTTCTTGATTCTATGGAACTTGAACGCGAACGTGGGATTACCATCAAAGCGGCTTCGGTCACCTTGTACTATACCCATCCAAATGGCCAAGAGTATCAGTTGAACTTCATTGATACCCCGGGACACGTGGATTTCTCTTATGAAGTTTCACGTTCTTTGGCGGCCTGTGAAGGTGCACTACTGGTGGTAGATGCAGCACAAGGTGTAGAAGCGCAGTCTGTTGCAAACTGCTATACCGCGATTGAGCAGGGTCTGGAAGTTTTACCAGTACTGAACAAAATTGACTTGCCACAAGCTGAACCCGAACGTGTAATTCAGGAAATTGAAGATATTATCGGGATTGAAGCGACTGAAGCACCGACCTGTTCAGCAAAAACTGGCCTAGGTATTGAAGGTGTGCTTGAAACGCTGGTGAATGTCATTCCTGCACCAACAGGTGAACGTGATGCACCGCTGCAAGCGTTGATTATTGACTCATGGTTCGATAACTACCTGGGCGTAGTATCTCTGGTTCGTGTGAAACAGGGTCGTGTTCGCAAGGGCGACAAGATGCTGGTGAAATCGACTGGTCAGACACATATCATCACTTCAGTCGGTATTTTCAATCCGAAGCATACTGAAACCGATATCCTTGAAGCGGGTGAAGTTGGTTTCGTGATTGCCGGTATTAAAGACATTTTTGGCGCACCAGTGGGTGATACCATTACACTGGCAACTACTCCAGAAGTTCCAACATTACCTGGTTTCAAAAAAGTAAAACCACAGGTATATGCGGGCCTGTTCCCAATCGATTCCAGTGATTTTGAACCTTTCCGTGAAGCATTGCATAAACTGCAAATCAATGACTCTGCGCTGTTCTTTGAACCAGAAAGTTCTGATGCTCTAGGCTTCGGTTTCCGCTGTGGTTTCTTAGGTATGCTGCACATGGAGATCGTACAGGAGCGTCTAGAACGTGAATACGATCTGGATTTGATCTCTTCAGCACCAACGGTAATTTATGAAGCAGTGATGAAAAATGGCAATACCATTTACATCGACAGCCCATCAAAAATGCCAGATGGTTCAACTGTTGAAGACCTGCGTGAACCAATTGCAGAATGTCATATCCTCGTGCCACAGGAATACCTGGGTAATGTCATGACCCTATGTATTGAGCGCCGTGGCGTACAAAAAGACATGAAGTTCATGGCGAACCAGGTCTCTGTTACTTTTGAAATTCCAATGGCTGAAGTGGTGATGGATTTCTTTGATAAATTGAAATCTTGTTCACGTGGTTTTGCGTCACTAGATTACAACTTTGTGCGTTTTGAAAGTTCATCACTGGTGAAAGTGGATGTCCTGATCAATGGTGAAAAAGTCGATGCACTCGCAATGATCTGCCACCGTCAGGATGCACGTCACCGTGGGATTGCACTGGTTGAAAAAATGAAAGACCTGATTCCTCGTCAGATGTTTGATGTGGCAATTCAGGCGGCTATTGGTGCGCAAATTATTGCCCGTTCTACCGTAAAAGCAATGCGTAAAAACGTATTGGCAAAATGTTATGGTGGTGACGTATCACGTAAGAAGAAACTTCTTGCAAAACAGAAAGAAGGTAAGAAACGTATGAAACAGGTGGGTAGTGTTGAAATTCCACAAGAAGCGTTCTTAGCTGTACTGAAAGTCGAACGCTAATACTATAAGGATAATAAGCCCATGGATTTTGATTTTAATTTGATTCTTGTTCCTGCGACCTTATTTTTTGTCGCGGTCTGGTTGCTGGATAAGTTTGTTCTGAAACAACGACAGACCAAAGGCAAGGGCAATGAAAACTTCATTATTACCTGGGCTTATGATTTCTGGCCGGTTTTGGCCGTCGTTTTAGTATTGCGTTCTTTCCTGTACGAACCTTTCAATATTCCATCAGATTCTATGGTTCCAACACTGGAAACCGGTGATTTTATCCTGGTCAATAAATTTGACTATGGTGTGAAATTACCGATTGTAAATACAAAAATTCTGGATACAGGTAGTCCGGAACGTGGCGATGTCGTGGTCTTCCGCTATCCGCCACAACCAACGATTAGCTATATTAAACGTGTAATTGGTTTGCCAGGTGATCATATTGTTTATGATCATGGTCAGTTAACCATTAATGGTGAGAAAGTAGCAAAAGTTCCAGTAGAATTCAGTCGTGAAAAAGATCGCCTGGATACGCCAAATTCGATTTATCATAAAGAAACCATTGGCGAACATACTTTCACTATGCGTGAGCTGGAAGGAGTCAATGTAGCTCGTCAGGCTCCATTCCTTAACTATATAGAAAATGGTAAGTTTTCAACTGAAAATGGTTTATATTGGGAAGTGAAAGTTCCAGAAGGTCATTACTTTGCGATGGGGGATAATCGCGATCAAAGTGCTGACAGTCGTTTCTGGGGCTTTGTTCCGGAAGAAAACTTAACAGGTCGCGCATTCTATATCTGGATGCATAAAGAACCTGGCTTTAAACTGCCATCGTTTAGTCGAAACGGAATAATCGATTAATTATTTCAGTCAGGAAAATAAAAAATGAAACATCAACAAGGTGCTTCGTATATTGGAATTTTATTTGCAATCGTGGGGTTTGCTTTTCTTGCCAAAGTGGCGATTGCAGTGTGGGGGCCATACTTTGATGATCGTATGGTGGACAATCAGATTGAGGAACTTTTAAAGAGTTCTCCGGCAAATATTGCGCCAGAAAAATTTCGTCAACAGATGGGTCAGCGTTTAGAAATGAACAATATTCGCGATCTGAAATTTGATGAAATTGCCAAGGTAACCAACACTGATGGTTTACAGGTGCACAAGAATTATGAAATTCGCAAGAATTTTATAATGAATATCGATTTAGTGATGAAGTTTGAGAAAGATTTTGATCAAAGCACAGTCAAAACTAAATGATGAGCGTCTTGCCAAACGGATCGGCTATCAGTTTAAACAAGCTGATCTGTTAAAACTGGCATTGACCCATCGTTCAGTCAGTCATAAACACAACTATGAACGCCTAGAATTTCTAGGCGATTCTCTTTTAGGAATGATCATAGCCAATTATCTCTTTACTGCTTACCCGCAGGAAAATGAGGGCCGTCTGACGCGTATGCGTGCGACTCTTGTCCGACAGGAAGCGCTAGGGAAAATTGCCAATGATCTAAAATTGAGTCAGAACCTGATTCTCAGTACGGGTGAGCTGAAATCGGGTGGTCATCATCGTGAGTCTATACTTGCGGATACGGTCGAAGCCATCATTGGTGCGATCTATGTGGATTGCGGTGATCTCACTGTATTACAGGCAATTGTGCTAAAATGGTACGAGCCGTATTTAGACAATATAGAGCCAACTGACCAGCTGAAAGACCCTAAATCACGCCTACAGGAATATTTACAAGCACGTAAAAAACCTCTCCCAGTTTACGAGGTTGTAGATATTCAAGGTGATGCCCCGAACCAGCATTTCAAAGTGGAATGCCAGGTAGAAGGCTTGCCGGTCATGGCCGGTGAAGGTTCAAGCCGACGATTCGCTGAACAGGCGGTTGCGGCAGATATTTTAAAACATTTGGAGCATAAGTCTTAATGACTACTCATTCCGATCACATTGATGCTGATCACGAGTCGCAAAGCGACAGCAATGACTTGATTAGTCAATTTTTCAGTGCACAGGGTACTGAAATTCCTTCTGATTATCGTAGCGGTTTCGTGGCGATTGTCGGACGTCCAAACGTGGGTAAATCAACCTTGATGAACCACTTACTGGGCCAGAAACTTTCAATTACTTCACGTAAACCACAAACCACACGTCATAAAATCGTAGGGATTGATTCACGTGAAAAGTCTCAGGCGGTATTTGTTGATACACCGGGGATGCATAAAAAAGAAGTGCGTGCCATCAATAAAATGATGAACCGAGCTGCGCACTCTGCATTGCGTGACGTGAACCTGGTGCTGTTTGTAGTTGATGCACAAAAATGGACCCAGAACGATGAGCTTGTTCTGGAGAAATTAAAAAATGCGGATATGCCAGTCATTCTGGTGATCAACAAGCTGGACACGTTCGAGAACAAGAATGAGGCCTTACCGCTGATTCGTGAACGTGCCAAACTGATGAACTTTGCTGAAATCGTACCGGTGTCTGCACTTCGTGGTGCCAACCTCGAACACTTACGCGATACGATTGCCAAGTACCTGCCATTCCAACCGCCGCTATATTCACTGGATCAGCTTACCGATCGTTCAGAACGTTTTCTGGCTTCTGAAATTATCCGTGAAAAAATCATGCGTCAGTTAGGTGAAGAACTGCCATACGATTTAACTGTTCAGATCGAATCTTTCAAAACTGAAGAGCCGACCCTGAACGAAAAAACAGGTCGTATGAAGCCGGCATGTACTTATATTGATGCCACCATTTTCGTTGATCGTGCTGGCCAAAAAGCCATTGTGATTGGTGAAAAAGGCTCCAAGCTGAAAAAAATCGGTATGGATGCTCGTGTCGACATGGAAAAAATGTTCGAGCAGAAAATCATGCTAACGCTTTGGGTGAAAGTCAAAGGCGGCTGGTCTGATGATGAGCGGGCACTGAAAAGTCTAGGTTATAGCGACATTTAAATTGGACGGGAACGGATCATGATGAAATTTCTGGCAGTCATTGCATGTGTTTTATTTTTGCAGGGCTGTATTCATAAAGTAGTGACCGTTCCTGCCAAAGTTGCCTATAAAACCACAAAGTACGCGGTCAAAGGGACCGCGGCTGTTGTGGGTGCCGCCATTCCTGATGGGGATGACGAAGAAGACGAGAAAAACTCAAAAAAGAATAAAGATTAAAGAAGCAGCCTATGCGTAATGAAGTGCTGCATGGATACCTGATTCATCATCGTAAATATCGCGATCGCAGTCATATTGTGCATTTATTTACCCAGGAATATGGCCGTATCGACGGGATACTGAGACAAAATCCTCCACCCCAATATCAACCCATTAGCTTGCTGGCCTCGGGCAAATCTGAACTTAAAAATTTCACCAAATTAGAAATTGTTAATCAGCCGATCTTTTTTTTCGGCGATGCCTTCTTTTCTGGCTTTTATCTGAATGAAATCCTGTTGCGTTTATGTCCGCTTGAAGTGCAAATGCCGCTGACCTTTGCCAAATATGGCGAAACGTTGAATGCCTTGCAAAAACTCTCCGATCAGGAAAATCCCAATACTTATTTAAAACAGGTTTTGCGTCAGTTTGAACATATTTTATTGGAAGAACTTGGCTATGAACTGGATTTTTCGGTCGATGCCAATCAGGCACAAATCAATCCCTTGCAACATTACTATTTTCAGTTGAATGAAGGTTTTATGCCTTCGGCCAAGGCCTTGCGCTCAACCATGTCAGGTCAGCAGATTTTAACAATGCAGCACTATGAAAATGGTAGGGATTTTAATCCAGAACAGTTACAATTACTGACGAAGCTATATCGACAGGTGATCACTGCTTTACTTGGTGACCGACCACTGAAAAGTCGACAATTGTGGATCCAAAATTCTCAATCTCAATAGTAGTTAGGAAAATAGTATGGCTGCATTACTTGGTGTCAATATTGACCATGTCGCAACTTTAAGACAAGCACGTGGTACGACGTACCCAGACCCAGTCAATGCTGCATTGATCTGTGAGCAGGCCGGTGCAGAGGGAATTACCCTGCATTTGCGCGAAGACCGTCGACATATTCAGGATGAAGATGTACGTCGTATGCGTTCGGTATTGACTACCCATATGAACCTGGAAATGGCCGTAACTGATGAAATGGTGGCGATTGCTAAAGAAATCCAGCCGCAGCATGTCTGCTTTGTACCAGAAAAGCGTCAGGAAGTGACGACTGAAGGTGGTCTGGATGTCGTTGGTCATTTTGAAGATGTGAAAAAAGCCACCCAGGAACTGTCTGCGATTGGCTGTGACGTGTCGCTATTTATTGATGCAGACATTGCCCAGATTGATGCGGCAGTCGCTTGTGGCGCACCTACAATTGAGCTTCATACAGGTGCTTATGCCGATGCTGACACGCCAGAAGCACAGCAAGTTGAGCTGGATCGCATTATCAAAGGGGCAGAGTATGCGGCTTCTAAAGGTCTGGTGGTCAATGCAGGTCACGGTCTGAACCTGGATAATGTCACTCCAATTGCTGCGATTCCTCAAATTCATGAATTAAATATTGGTCACTCGATTATTGCAGATGCAGTTTTTGTTGGACTGGCGCAAGCTGTACAACAAATGAAGGCTGCAATTAAAGCTGCGCGTTAAGATTGCAAAAGATATATGTCAAATATTGATTATGATGAACTGATGAAGCCTGTCATTAGCTTCTTAGGTTGTGAAACACCAAAAGCCTGGCTCGATGAGGCATTACAGAATCTGGAAATTCTGATGCAGGATCATGCCAACTGTGAGAAGAAAGCAGCCAGTACAGCAATGAACCTGATGTTCCGCTATAGCTTCTTTGTAGATTTACAGGTGAAACTGGCGCAACTGGTACGGGAAGAAATGCTGCACTATGAGCAGGTGCTGGAATTCATGAATAAGCGTGGCCAGCAATGGATTGGACTCAGTGCAGGACGTTATGCAGGTGGCTTACGCAAAGAAATCCGTACCTATGAGCCAGAGGCGCTGATTGATGTGCTGGTGATTGGTGCTTTTGTAGAAGCACGTTCTTGTGAGCGATTCTATGCGCTTGCGCCGCTGGTGGATGATGAGCTAGGACGTTACTACCGTTATTTGCTTAAATCTGAATCTCGCCATTTTGAGGACTACTTGGCCTTAGCTTTAGATGTGGCTAAAACTGCAAAACTGAAAAATCCACAAGAAGATATTCAAAGCCGAATTGAGCATATCCGTGAAGTAGAAAAGAATCTGATTCTTAGTCCAGATGAAATGTTCCGTTTCCACAGTGGTGTACCTGCAAAAGCAGCTTAAAAAGCTACTCAATTAAGACATTAAAAAATATCCTCCAAATCGGGGGATTTTTTTATAAATATAAGATTCGCTACCTAGCTTATTTATCTATTGAAAGGATTTAAAATAGCCTAAGCATTTTATAATTTGATTAGAAGGAAAAACTTGAAGTGCAAGATAGCAAAAGCTGTCGTCAATTTTAGAATAACGGCTTATAACAGCACATTTGATTAAACGAGAATATAAGCCAATCTAACTAGGTAAATAAAAGGGCAGAGTAAGAATATATAAGAGAAAAGAAGAATCGAATCATTTTATAAATGAAATTTCAGGCAATAAAAAAGCCCAAGTCTTAAATGCTTGGGCTTGCTTGAATTTGGCTCTCCCACCTGGGCTCGAACCAGGGACCTGCGGATTAACAGTCCGTCGCTCTACCGACTGAGCTATGGGAGAATCTGAATGAGATTATAGAGAGATTTTGCAAAGGGTCAAGCAAAAACTGTCATATTTATTACAAATTGCACTTATCTGATTTTAATTTAAACGATTGCATTAAATTCTTAAAAAATGCTTGTCAGAACAAATTTCACTTGCTAGATTGAAAACATAAAGTCGTTTGACCAAATGGTCAAACAGTGTGGATTTAAACCTACTTGCCAGCACAAAAATGGCTAAACCGGAGAAAGCGAATGAATACGCTCACTATCCCTCAAATCTTCTCTCAACTGCCTTTTTATCAAGATCATTATCTCGATATTATTCAAGATTCAGCTCAATACTTTACCCCTGTGGCTGGTGCAGAAATCCGTTTATGGCCCTTAGCGACCAAACAATTGTATCTGGGTGACTTGCTGCAATTATGGTTTGCAGAAAAGTGGCTGGTCGAACAAGAACGCCAATTTAGCTTTGAGATCTTTCTGAACACGCCTGAAGCACAGCAAAAAGATCTTTATATCTATGCGTTTGCTGGTAATCTTCTGACCGGATCGAACCAGTCTAAAGTGTGGCAAGCTTCTGGTAAAGAAATTCGGGAACTGAGTGTGGCAAATGTTTCCAAGCATTATTTTGAATATCGGGCTTTGACCCAACCGAAGCTGGTAAAAGCACCGCAAGGGAAATGGGGCGTACTTTAAGCCTTAAACACGTTAATGGTCGGAATTGCGAAAAATCATACAGGTTGCTGTGGCATGGGCATAAATACGACCTTCGTCATCCAGAATTTGACCTTCGGAAATACCTAGGTTTTTACTGAGATTAATTGATTTTCCGATCGCTTTTAGTTCTTGGTTGTGAGGAATTGGACGGCACATTTTTACATTCAGATCAATTGTGCCATAACCGACACCGGCTTCAAGTAAAGTATGAATCGCGCAGCCTGTTACCGTATCTAAAACAGTTGCAGCAAAACCGCCATGTACACCTCCCATAGGATTCAGATGGCGTTCATCTGCTTTTACAACAAAGGTCACATGTCCCGGTTCGACTTCGCCAGCAGACATGGGAATGGTGGTTGCCATAGAAGGCATAGACAGATTGCCCTTAAGCATCTTTTGCATAATCTGCAAACCTGAAAGATTCTTGAGATCCATAGCTTGTCCTTATTATTTTAAATACTGGATTTGAATGACAAGTTTAGGCAGATGGTGCTTCGATCAGCAATAAAAAATTGTATGAGGAAATGTACAAAGCCTTTTACTTATGATGAATCCGGTAAAATGATTAAAAATAATAATACCGAGGAAGAATAATCATGAAAGCGAGATGTTTATGCGGAGCGACTCGATTTGAAGTTCAGCTCAGAAATCATGAAGTTGCTGCCTGTCATTGTTCCATGTGCCGCCGCCAGACAAGTGGACCATTAATGTCGATTGATATAGAAAATATTCACTTTATTGATCAGCAGCATTTATCTGTTGCAAGTACTTCTGAATGGGCAGAGCGTGGTTTTTGCAATGCCTGTGGTACTTTTATTTTCTGGCGGACCAAAGATCATTCCTTTGCCAATATTAATGTATTTACTTTGGAGCAACTGCCAGAGGATCTGGATTTCAATTTAGAAATTTATATAGATCATCAGCCAGCATTTTATTCATTTAACAATCAAACCAAAAAAATGACAGAAGCTGAAGTCATTGCCATGTTTCAGCAACCTGATTCTTGAAATAAATATAATCAGATAAAGGAAGAGTAAGTCTCATAATTTGATCTGATGAAAATAATCTTTTTAAAACTAAGAACACTATATAAGTGCATATATCTCATTAAAAAATACTGATCAGCAGGTTCGTATTTCAAATAGCATCCTGCTTTTCATGTCATGATCATTCTTTCTTTTGATTAAATTGTTAAATTGGAACGAAAAAAACTCATAGTTTCTGAGCTCAATAAATTATTATTTTCTATAAGCGAACTAAAGATAGAAACTAAACTTTTCTATAAAAATCAATAAATATAAAGATTTATGGCACAAGGATTGTATGTGATTTCCACTGTATATCTCGGTTTTAAATAATTCAGTTTAAAAATAAAACCCGAGAAAAGAATTAAGAATAGAGTGATTTTGCAATGAAACAGTTTTTGCATCTTTGGGTACCGATTTTTTTGAGTAATAGCATCATAATGTTGGTCGGAATATTTGACATGATTTTCCTGTCTCATTACTCACCGCAACATGTGGCTGCTATGGCTGTGTGTTTATCTATTTATTCTTTATTATTTGTTTCGGGGACGGGGATTTTGCAGGGTATGATGCAGGAACTTGCTGAAGCATATGGGCGACGTGCTTTTGATAATATTCAAAAAATTCTGAAACAGAGCATCCTTATTGTCATCGTCCTGTCTGTATTTGCAGGATGGCTATTAACTCATGCAGATCCTTTGCTACATCTGTTAAAAGCAGATAGTGCATTACAGGCTTTGATTCAACCTTGTTTATGGTTACTAGCTTGGACGCTTCCAGCGCATTTGTTAGTACGTATTTTATATATTTTAACGCAAGCCTGTGGTGAGGCGAAGCGTGTGTTCTATGCCAATATTTTTTATCTGATATTCAAAGTGAGTTTGGCCTATTGCCTGATTTTTGGGATTCAGGGTTATGTACCTGCCTATGGGGTTAAGGGAGCTTTCATTGCTCATCTGACTGTTCAATGGGCACTATTAGTGGTGTATTACCTAATATTTCTAGAAAAGCAGTTGCGTGTGCACTGGTCCGGACAATTCTTCCATTTTAAAACTTTGCTAAAAGTCTTAAGAATCGGCTTACCCTCAGCAATTGTCGTATTTATTGATGTCTTTACAATTAGTGCGATTGCATTATTGATCTTGCCTTTGGGGGAGATAATGGTGAATGCGCATCAAGTAGCGATGGGTTTGGCTGGCCTGCTGTTTATGGTGCCATTTTCGATGAGCTCTGCTTTTAGCATTCTGGTCTCTACCAGGATTGGTGCAAATCAAGTGCAATCTGCCTGGGATTTAACTTTTAAAGCGTTACGTGTGGTGGTCGCAAGCGCAGTTGTTTTGGCGATCTTGATCGCAATTTTTCAAAAACCGATTGTGGCGCTATTTAGTGATAATAAGGATGTACTTGCGGTGAGTCTGGCATTGATGTTCTTATTGTGCTGGATGCATATTTTTGATGCGATTCTGGTGGTTAGCGTCAATATGCTGCGCTGCTGGAAAGTGGTGGTATTCCCCATGTTTATCTTTAGTGGAGTACTGCTATTAGGTGGATTGGGCGGAGGCTGGTATTTGGCTTATCATCCAGTATTGCTCTTCAATCTCAATCTGGACGTCTCAGGAATAAGTGGTTTCTGGTGGATGCTGGCTATTTCCTATACCTTTGCCGCATTGATGTGCTTGCTTTGCTTGGGACTTAAATACCGTAAGCATCTACAAACTGCATAAAAAAACCCGCGATCATCGCGGGTTTTTTTATCTAATCAATTAGATTATTTCGCAGCTTTTTCAGCTTCGATAGAAGCAATCGCCTCATCAACGCCTTCGATAGAATCAGCAGCTTTTTTGATACGTGCAAGCGCATCAACTAATACTTCGTCAGCAGTTGCGTAAGAGATACGCATGAAACCACCTAGACCGAATGCATCACCAGGAACGACTGCAACACCAGTTTCTTCCAGTAACCAAGCAGAGAATTCTGTGCAAGAGTTCAGGCCTTTCGCACGAATCAATGGTTTGATGTTTGCGTATGCATAGAATGCACCATCAGCAGGTAGGCAAGAAATACCTTTAATGTCATTCAAGCCATTCACAACCAGGTCATGACGACGTTTGAATGCTTCAACCATTGGTACAAGAACGTCTTGAGGACCATTCAATGCAGCTTCTGCAGCAACTTGTGAAATAGAAGTTGGGTTAGAAGTTGACTGAGACTGGATTTTTTTCATCGCACCGATCAGTTTAGCAGGGCCCGCTGCATAGCCGATACGCCAGCCTGTCATTGCATATGCTTTAGACACACCGTTTAATACGATAGTGCGGTCGTAAAGGTCTGGGGCAACAGTTGCGATGTTGTAGAATTCATCTTCCCAGCGGATTGGTTCGTACATGTCATCAGATGCGATGAATACTTCTGGGTATTTACGCAGTACTGCAGCTAAAGCTTCTAATTCAGCTTTAGTGTAGATCATGCCAGTCGGGTTAGAAGGGCTGTTTAATACCACTAGACGAGTTTTGTCAGTGATCGCAGCTTCTAATTGCTCAGGAGTAATTTTAAAACGTTGTTCTTCACCACATTTCACGATTACTGGTGTACCTTCAGCAATGATCACCATATCTGGATAGCTTACCCAGAATGGAGCAGGAATGATCACTTCATCACCTTTGTTTAACAAAGCAAGTGCCAAGTTAAAGAAAGACTGTTTACCACCACAAGAAACCAGGATTTGGTTTGCTTGATAGTCAAGGTTATTGTCACGTTTTAATTTAGCAATAATTGCTTTTTTAAGACCTGGCGTACCATCAACAGCGGTGTATTTGGTGAAACCGTTGTTAATTGCTGCAATTGCTGCATCTTTGATGTGTTGAGGGGTATCAAAATCTGGCTCACCTGCGCCCAAACCAATAACGTTGTGACCAGCAGCTTTCAGTTCAGCAGCCTTATTTGTCACAGCAAGCGTAGGGGACGGTTTGATGGCATTCACACGATCAGAGAGACGTACGTCCACGGCAGTATTCCTTCTTATAGGGATTAAAAAATAAAAAGCACATTATCTTAGCCTAAAATGGTGCACATTGGGCAAAAGAATTTGGAAAAATATACGAAAAAAATGCTGAATCAGTGCAACCTTATCTTGAACATCGATAGGTAGTTTAGATAGACATGAACTAAGAATATGCTTTGAGGATGAGAATAATAGGGGAAATATAAACTAAAAATGGCCACTTTAAAGTGGCCATTTATGTGAGAAAGTGTTGTTGTTATGCACTAAAACGTGACAAATCTTCTTCAGGACGGGCAGTCAGCACTTCAATGCCATTTTTTGTTACCAAAAGAGTGTGCTCATATTGAGCCGATAATTTATGGTCTTTAGTGACCACAGTCCATTTATCACCCAGCAGTTTGGTTTGCCAAACACCGGCATTCACCATTGGTTCAATCGTAAAAGTCATACCTTCTTCAAGAACCATACCGGTATCTGGTTGACCATAGTGCAGAACTTGTGGTTCATCATGGAAAGTCGTACCGATGCCATGGCCACAGTATTCACGGACAACGCTAAAGCGTTCAGATTCAACATATTTTTGAATCGCATGACCAATGTCACCAATAGTAGCACCTGGTTTCACCACAGCCATACCACGATACATGGCTTCTTGAGCGACTTTGCACAGACGGTTTGCCAGGATTGAAGTTTCACCACCCACGATGTACATCATATTGGTATCCCCATGGAAACCATCTTTGATGACAGTGACGTCAATGTTTAAAATATCGCCTTTTTTCAGGATCTTGTTTTCAGATGGGATCCCGTGACAGACCACATGGTTTACAGATGTACAGATTGTATGCTGGAAAGCAGGGCGGCCAGGCGCTGCACCATAACCTAAACATGCAGGAATGGCATTCTGCACATTTACAATATAGTCATGACAAATCGTATCCAATTCCAGTGTCGTTACGCCGGGTTTGATATGCGGTTTGATCATATCCAACACTTCTGCAGCCAGTCGTCCAGCGATACGCATCTTTTCGATATCTTCAGCGGATTTGATTAAACGACGGGGAGCTTGATAAGTAGTGTTCATGATCTCTAAAAACTTTTGGAAATTTGTATGTGACTATGGTATAAATAGCCGCCCATTTTATCAAATGCTTTTTCGTGAATATATTTGCGAGGCTGATTGAATGGTGTATTAAAAATCCGCACATATATCGTCACATTACTCTGGGTGCCCGCAAGGGTGGAGAATGCGGATATATGGAGGCCTAACCCAAACTTTAAGGTAAAGAAAATGGCAGATTACAACGTAAGCATGCGCGACCTTCTACAAGCTGGCGCGCACTTTGGTCACCAAACTCGTTTCTGGAACCCAAAAATGCGTCAATACATCTTTGGCGCGCGTAACAAAATTCACATCATCAACCTTGAGCACACTGTTCCTGCGTTAAATGATGCTTTGAACTTCGCTAACCAATTAGCTAGCAAAAAGAACAAAGTTTTGTTCGTTGGTACTAAACGTGCTGCTTCTGCAATCATCCGTGAACAAGCTCAACGCGCTGGTCAACCATACGTAGATCACCGTTGGTTAGGTGGTATGTTGACGAACTGGAAAACTCTTCGCCAATCTATCAACCGTTTAAAAGACCTTCAAACTCAATCTCAAGACGGTACTTTCGCTAAACTTACTAAACGTGAAGCTTTAGAACGTAGCCGTGAGATGGAAAAACTTGAACGTGCTTTAGGCGGCGTTAAAAACATGGGTGGTTTACCTGACGCATTATTCGTAATCGACGTTGATCACGAAGCGATTGCAATTAAAGAAGCTAAAAACCTTGGTATTCCTGTAATCGGTATCGTTGATACTAACTCTAACCCAGACAACGTAGACTACGTTATTCCGGGTAACGACGATGCGATCCGTGCAGTAACACTTTATGCTTCTGCTATGGCTGATGCGATTCTTGCTGGTAAAGAATATGCTCAATCACAAGCAAATGCACAAGCTAAAGCAGAAGAAGCTCCTGCTTCTGAGGCTTAATGCGTTAGACGCTAGCTTGTCATTTTTGCGACACGTGATGGTGGCAAAGTAAGCGTTATGTATGCAGGCGGCCCATGAGAATCCTCTGGGCCGTTTCTGTTCTAAAAAGAATTCATTTTCTACCGAATTTAGGAGATAAACATGACTGCAGTTACAGCAAGCATGGTTAAAGAACTGCGTGATCGTACTGGTCTAGCAATGATGGAATGTAAAAAAGCTTTGACAGAAGCTGGTGGTGACATCGAATTAGCGATCGACAACCTTCGTAAATCTGGTCAAGCAAAAGCAGCTAAAAAAGCTGGTAACATTGCTGCTGACGGCGCGATCACAATTGCTCAAGAAGGCAACAAAGCAATCCTTCTAGAAGTAAACTGCCAAACTGACTTCGTTGCTAAAGACGAAAACTTTGCTGGTTTCTCTGCGAAAGTTGCTGCTGCTGCACTTGCTGCAAACGAAACTGACGCTGCTAAAATCGCTGAACTTAAACTTGAAGATGGCGCTACTGTAGAAGAAGCTCGTATTGCGCTAGTTCAAAAAATCGGTGAAAACATCCAAGTACGTCGTGCGAAAATTGTTGAAGGTGAAAACCTTGCTGTTTACAAACACGGTCTTCGTATCGGTGTTGTTGTATCTTACTCAGGTGATGCTGAAACTGGTAAAGGCTTGGCAATGCACATTGCTGCATTCAACCCGGTTGCTGTAAATGCTGAACAAGTTCCTGCTGACCTTATCGCGAAAGAAAAAGAAATCGCTGAAGCAAAAGCACTTGAATCTGGCAAACCAGCAAACATCGTTGAGAAAATGGTTGTAGGTTCTGTTGAGAAATACCTGAACGAAGTTGTTCTTGAGCGTCAACAATACGTAATCGACAACGACAAGAAAGTTGCTGAAGTTCTTAAAGCGACTGGTACTACTGTTGCTAACTTCGTTCGTTTCGAAGTCGGTGAAGGTATCGAGAAAAAAGCTGAGCTTTCTTTCGCTGAAGAAGTTGCTGCTGCTCAGGCTGCTGCAAAATAATTCAGTAACGAATTAGAAAAAGCCCCGAATGGGGCTTTTTTTGTGACTAAATAAAGAATAATCAAAGAGAAATTATGGCAAATAAAACCAATATGGGGATCGGGGCTGTCATTGCACTTTTGTTGGCTGCTTATTTAGGTCTGGATTTATCAGAATCTAAACAACCGACCAATACTTTTGTACCTTCAGCAGAAGTTGCGTTTCGAGAGCAGACTCATGTTCAAAAAAGTACCCATAAGGTTTCTGATGATACCCAGCGTATAGAGCAAGCTTACCAGCAAAGACAAAGTGATCTTCAGGTTCAGGCGAGCGGTAAGGTGGTAGTGTTATTAAAAGATGATAATGAAGGTTCCCGTCATCAGAAATTTATTCTGGAATTATCCACTGGTCAAACTGTATTAGTTGCGCACAATATTGATCTGGCGCCACGCATCCAGAATATGCAAAAAGGGGATCAGGTTGAGTTTTTTGGTGAGTATGAATATAGCGACAAAGGTGGGGTGATTCATTGGACCCATCATGATCCATCTAATAAGCACATCAGCGGTTGGTTAAAACACCAAGGAAAAACCTATCAATAAGGGAATTTTCCTTGGTTTTATAAATGTAATGATATTACATACGCTTTAAGCGCACTGTATTGCCTCAGATTGACGAGATTTCCATTTAGGTAGGACTTTTGCCTAAATAGGCATCCATGCACCATAACGGGCCAATGAGAAGGAATTGAAGGTCTTTGAAGAAAGAAGGCTTTTTACCTTCAACTTTATGTCCATAAAATTGCCCAATCCAGGCAAAAACAAACAAGGCTATAAAGAAGCCCACACCTACAGGTAAAACCCAGATGAACCAAGCCATCATCAGGGTTAAAGCTGCCATTGCTACAGCCAGTACAATATCTAGACGTGCATAAAACACAAAAGCCAGAACCAGGAGCAGGGCAGTCAGTAAAGCGCTAAAGTGCGCCATGATGCCAATAATGGAAAAATAGATGGCAGGCACGCAGACCCAATGGATCAGTTTGTTGGTTTTGTTTTGATGACTTTCACTATATTCATCTAACCATTCGGATATTGTTTTCATTCTATCGCTCCCATCCATGAACGTACTGTCAGTTTTCAAAATATAAAACAGTTTGGAGGTATGGTCAAAATGAAATCGATAGTGGGTTGATAAGGGTTAGAGAAGGCTTATACCTGAATGGAATAACATCGCCAGTATTAAGGATAAAAGCAAGTCGAATGCTTGCTCTACATCACCAAATAAAAAAGCCACATGACTGTGGCTTTTGAGTTAAATGTAGAGCGGTCAAATCTTATGAGTTTGGCCCATCTACACGCTCAATATTGACATGTGCAGTACCCGCATTGGTAATACCAAGCTGTTTAGCAGCACCGTAAGATAAATCTAGAACACGGTTGCCATGGAATGGACCACGGTCATTCACCTTCACAACAACACTCTTACCATTGTTTTTGTTAGTCACGCGGATAAAGCAGTTTAATGGCAGGCTACGGTGTGCAGCAGTCATTGCATTCATATCGAATGTTTCACCACTGGCAGTTTTACGGCCATGGAACTGACGACCATACCAAGATGCTGTACCTGTCTGACTGAATTTACGAACTGTGTTTGAAGCAACATTGTTCAGTTTCTCAATCACTGAAGGCTCTTCTGCAGGAATTGCAATTTTTGCTGCAATGGTTTGACGACGAACTTTATCGCCAGAACGCTCAGTGATTGAAAGGCTGTTCAAATTTGTGAAATTTGAATTGAAGCTTTGAGCTTCTTTATTTAATACACGCGCTGCAAGACGCGAATTGTCATGATCATTATTGAATGATGACGACTGAACCATATCTGCTTGCGATTGCGTTAGGGTAACGGTCGCGGCAATGGCCATAAAGTACTTCAGAAAAGAAGAATGCATTGAATCAACTCCTAACAGCATGTTTCATTAGATTGGGCCTAAGTAGCTGATAACCCTATAAACATGCCTGATATTTAACTTATGCAACTACATTTAACGAATTGGATAATATTCATGCTGGCAACTGGCTGTCTAGTATTTAATTAAAATAGTTAAAAAAAGTACGCAAAATAAACAATGAGTGATTAAAAAATAATCAATATTGTAACAAGGCGTAAAAAATGCCTAAAATTTAGGCATTTTGTTTAATAAAAATCTTGACTTTAATAGTATGTAGTAATTTTTACTGTTATCGGCTCGTAATTTCTGTACCTAAAAGCCACAATGCAGTGGCATACATACGACTACGATTGTACGTGGTAATCACTTGAAAATTCGGATAAGTAATATAGTAAATCGGTCCGTAATTTTCTTGTAATTGAATGACATTGACCATATCAAGATCATCAATACGAACAATCGGATTCATCGGACTGATTCCTTGGGTTTTGATTACTCCATAAGGTGTTGGCTGAGTCAGATCTTTGGCGATGACAGAATCAGGATTCGAACCGCTATAACGGGCAGGGAAGGCAATTGGCTGATCACGTTGCCAGCCATTTTGAGCCAGATAGTTTGCAATTGAACCAATCGCATCTACCGCAGAATTGCGCAGATCGATATGGCCATTGCCATCATAGTCGACCCCATACTTTGGAATATTACTTGGCATAAACTGCGGATAGCCCACAGCACCTGCATAAGAACCCACGATCGAGGATGCTGACACACCATCTTTATATGACCATGCGATCAATGCCGCCAGTTCATCCTGGAAGTATTGCGCACGACGTTCATAACCAAAGCCAAGAGTTGCCAGTGCATCACGGGTCACAAATGAACCCTTGTTGCTGCCAAAACCGGTCTCTACCCCCAAAATACCCAAAATGATCGATTGTGGTACACCAAACTGCTGCTCAGCGCGATTTAGTGTTGCAGCATATTGCTGCTTGAAACGTACACCACGTTGAATCGTACCTTCAGACAGAAAATTGGTCTTATAGGCATACCAAGGCTTACTTTCACCTGGACGATTCATGATATTGATAATATTTGGAAGATTTTTTGCTCCCGTCATTGCACTGTCTACTTGCTGGGCACTTAGACCATAGGTCTGCATAGTGTTTTGCTTGAAACTGGCATAAGAGGGATGATATTGAAAATCGTTGGCCAGGCTTAAACTACTGAGTCCGAATGCACTGACAAGGATCGAAAGCTGCTTCAATTTTTTATAAAAATTCGATTTCAACATCTTGGTATGATTTCCAATTTTTTGATAGGTTTGTGGCTATGTCATTTGAATCGTGCCATGAAAAAGATCAATTCACTTTTCTCAATTTTCTGGCATTAGAGGCAATATTAAAGATAACATTCTGATGAATAGGAGTCATATAAACTCCCTTAAAAACAGGAAAGGGTTGGTTGTTTTTTCAGCATTTTGTATTTTAGTTCACAATAACTGTAACAAGCTATTTCTTAAGCCACAAAAAAAGCCTGACCGAAGTCAGGCTTAATCTGCATTATTTGAATAAATATGCGGCTTTATTCAGTAAAGAATAGGGTGTCGTGATATTCTGCCATTGCCTGAAGTTCATCCTTATTTAAATTCAGGATGATTTTATCTGCTGCAATATTAATCGCTTTGATTACCGCTGAAGCACCAATATCAGCAGCCTTGCGTTTAATCATGCCTAAATCTAAGGTTTTATTAAAGTCGACCATGAAATGACGTACAGTCGCTTCACCAAACTGTTTGTACAGATTGCTGAGACTCTGCTTATCGACACTTTGGCCAGCTTTTAATTCTGCATAATGGTGTTTTAGATTGGTGACCAAATTGGCATCCAGAGGTTCACCAATACGGAAATTTCCTTCCGGATCTTTAAACAGGCTGCGCTCAGAAAAAGCAATCGACTCCTTGACGACTTCATTTGGTGCTTTACCCAGCAACTGTTTCAGTAACACTGCTACAGTGGACTTGATATAGCCCGCCAGTTTTTCTGCCGTATCGCGTTTTTCGCTTGCAGGAAAACGGCGTACCAGTTCCGTGAGAATCGCATCAATAATTTCATCATTAATCATTAATGCGGTTTTATCACGCAGTGGATAAAGTGGTTCACTCGAGTTTTTATTTTTCTGTGCAGTCTGAATTGTATTTAATAGTTCTGCAGAAGGAATAAAACCAAAAAAAGGCATTCTTAAACCTCAATGTTTTTTATTGTCGCGCTAAACGAATAGGGCGAGGCATCCATGTGGAATCCGATACACGACAAGGGTTGATATCCAATCCACCACGGCGTGTATAGGTCGCATATACCATCAGCTTTTCCGGTTTCAGATTTTGCCAAATATCGGCAAACATCTGTTCCACACATTGTTCGTGGAAACCGTTATGCTGACGGTAAGAAATAATATAAGCCAAAATACTCTTATAACAAGGTTTTTTGCCCTGATAGCGTATAAATACTGTACCCCAGTCCGGTTGTCCAGTGACTGGACAGTTACTTCTTAATAAATGTGAATAGAGTTGCACTTCGATATTTTCATCGCTTTGCTGATCTAAAGACAATAAAGAAGCATCTGGATGATTTTCCAGGCGTTCCGGAGTCAGGTCATCAATACAGATACCTTCAGGCTTGGAAATTTCCAGTTCATCGACATGGAAAAGATCTAAAGTAATTTCAGCATCGGCAGCTTTTGAGAGATCTTTTTCTACAGTTGCAATAAAGGCCTCTTTCGAATCAAACTTGGTAAAGTTCAGACTATTGAAATACAGCTTTAAAGACTTTGATTCAATGAGATTTGGGGAAAATGCTGGCAGGGTAATCCGACCAATCGCCACTTGAGGCACACCGGCAGCATTTAACCAAGAAATTTCAAAAACATGCCACCAGTCTTTGCCTTGCTGAATAGCTTCAACATGGGCATATTTTTCACGGGCAGGCGCACGAGAAATCGGGAACAAAATATCGGGTTGATACTCTGTTGGGTAGTTGGTGTCTTTACCAAGGAGAGAATGTTCTACACTCATTATTCACGCATTCCTGAACCACGAGACAATAAATAGTAAGCAATACCGTAAAGCACGGCACACCAGAAAGTAATCACGACCAATGAAACGGAAACATTGACATCACTATGACCTAAAATGCCGAAACGGAACGCATTGACCATATACACGATCGGGTTAACTAAAGAGAGATTTTGCCAGAACGGACTTAAGGCTGAAATCGCATAAAATACACCGCCTAAATAGGTCAGTGGTGTAAGTACAAAAGTCGGGATGATCGAGATATCATCAAAAGATTTGGCATAGACAGCATTAATAAAACCGCCTAGAGAGAATAATAGCGAGGTAATGAGTACTGTATATATAGTCACAAACCAGTTAGTAATATAAAGGTCTGCAAAAAACAGGCTCATGGCACTGACAATAATGGCAACAAACAGACCACGAATTACACCACCCAATACATAGCCCCATAAAATGGCATGTAAAGGTACAGGGCTCATAATTAGCTCTTCAATGCTTTTCTGAAATTTTGAGCTAAAGAAGCTGGAAGAAACGTTGGCATAACTATTAGTAATCACCGCCATCATAATCAGACCAGGGACAATAAACTCCATATAACTATAGCCGCCCATTTCCCCAATACGTGAACCGACCAGATTACCGAAGATCACGAAATATAGACTCATGGTAATGGCAGGTGGCAACAGGGTTTGTGGCCAGATCCGCATAAAGCGGCGAACTTCTTTATGAACGATGGTATATAAGGCGACGCCGAGCTGATTTATATTCATTGTGCAGCTCCATCCAGATTTTTCTCGACCATTTTCACAAACAGTTCTTCTAAGCGATTTGACTTGTTACGCATACTGCGTACTTGAATATTCTGAGATTCCAGTAACTGGAACAGGTCATTCATGCTATGAGCTTTATCCAGTGTCACTTCTAGGGTCATTGGATCAACTAAATTAAATTTCACACCAATAATTTCAATATTTAATGGCTCAATAGGCGCAGCCAGATCGAAGATAAAGGATTCTTCATTAAGCTGATTCAGGAAGTTCTTCATGGTGGTATCTTCTTTGATCACACCATGGTCGATAATCGCAATCCGACGACACAACATCTCTGCTTCTTCCAGATAATGAGTCGTTAAAATAATAGAAGTACCATTATTGTTCATTTCATTAAGAAAATCCCACATGGAACGACGCAATTCGATATCTACACCGGCGGTCGGTTCATCCAGAATCAGTAATTTTGGTTCATGCATCATCGCACGGGCAATCATCAGGCGACGTTTCATACCCCCTGAAAGCATACGAGCTTGGGTAGAGCGTTTTTCCCAAAGACCCAGTTTATTTAAATATTCTTCAGCACGCGCTTGGGCAATTTTTTTAGGAATACCGTAATAACCGGCTTGAGTGACCAGAATATCAAAGGTTTTTTCAAACTGGGCAAAGTTAAATTCTTGGGGCACCACACCTAGACATTGTTTGGCTTCAGAAGGGTGGGTATCCAGATTGTGGCCAAAAATCTCAACGGTTCCAGAGGTTTTTCTTGTTAATGAACTGATAATACCAATAGTAGTGGACTTGCCCGCGCCATTAGGTCCTAACAGGGCATAGAATTCACCTTCAGGTACAGTTAAGTTGATTCCTTTAAGTGCCTGAAAACCATTTCCATAGGTCTTCGACAAATCCCTTAATGTCAGCGCATCAGTCATAGAGATCTCAAATGGTGAAAAGTTGAGATATTGTGAGTGATCTTGCAGAATAAACCAAGTCATTCACATGGAATTCTCTGTTGCTGTTTTGGCACACTGTATAAAGGATAGGCATAAAAATAACGAAGTTATAGATAGTTGCTTTACCTTATGCGAATTTTTGTTATGATGTGCGCATTCCAAAAAGCTGCGGCCATAGCTCAACTGGATAGAGTACAGGTCTCCGAAGCCTGTGGCGTGGGTTCGAGTCCCGCTGGCCGCACCATCATTTTATAAGTTCACTTTCCTCATTAGATTAAAAAATCAATTTCAGATCTATAAAATAAATTATGGATTCTCTTCCTCTTCATCCTGATGTTTTTGACGTATTTGATCTCTTTTAACCTGAGGGTCTTGATTCACGCCTAACTGACCGCGTTGAATCTCTCGATCCTGTTTCTCTTGTGGATCTAATTCTTCTTCTGGAAACTCTTCATTCAGTTCTTCATCTGGTTTAGCCATCGGGAATTACCTCTTGTTGAGAATATATATATGTATAAGTCGCCCTAGTCCTTTAATTCTATACCCTAGTCCTTTAATTCTATAAAAGTGGATGAATTACATTGTTGTATTTAGAAATGATTTGATTCTAGGTATTGTTGCGAATGTAAGATTACTTTTGTAATTGAAAAATTCTTCAAGGTAGATAGAAGTAAATGAAGATTTAAGTAAAAATATAAGTTTTATAAATTAATTTATTCTAAGTTCATAGTTCATGTAATTCATCATGCTATAAATATATATGCCACTATTTTCATCATTTAACACAACGGTTAGAAATAAGTCGTTATATGATGAAGCCTTTGTTACGACCCAATCATAATTATCCTAAATTTTTTGCATGCTTAAATGATGTATTTTGCCAATTTTTTAAAGCTAAAAATTGGAATTTTTCATAAGAATTGATACACATTTGAGAATTCTAACTTTATATATCTCATTTGAGAAAATGAAAAGAAAAAATCTTTAAATAAAAAAATGATATGTTGATTTAAGTTGTTGAAAATAATAATTTAATATTGAAAATTTTATTTTTGGAAAGAAAGTTAGATAGCTAAAATTTTAGAAGGAATATCCTCAGCAGAAAATTTTTATCAAATAATAATTTATAAAATTTTAAAAATATTATTTACAAATTGCATACAAAGTGGAATGATTATACAATTAATTAGGGGATTTTTTATGCAAATTCTACAAATTGGGCTGTTGTTAATTCTTCTTATATGTGCTCTCACATCCATTATTGTAGGTGTAATCCTCAGTGATTTTATATTTGGAATAATCGGTCTATTGTCCATTGTGGCTGCAAGCCTAGTCTTACAAGCGTGTAAAAACAGCTTAAAAGATCCTTTCAGGACGAAGGAAAGATGATCTATTTCATGTAAAGATAAAAATACTAGGGAGGGGGAAAGAGGCTTCTTAAAATCAGTAATGCATCATTTAATAAGATGAAGAAAATAAATCTAAAAAATAGAAATAATAAGGGGTTAATAATGAACATACTAAAAATGGGATCAGTTGGTGTTTTCATCCTTCTTGCTGTAATTGCCTTGATTACAGGATTTATTCATCAAGAAGTGCGTTTAGTAATTATTGGAATTTTATTAATTGTAGCATCACTACTCATGTCAATCTTGGCTAAAGAAAATGCAAAACAATTATTCATGATTAAAGGTCAATAGCATATATTGACCAAAAGCATTTATCTTCTCATGTATATTTGAGTACAGGGGAAAGAATAGGAATCTAGTCACATAGAGTGGTTTTTCTCTTAAAAATTAGTATCTTATTCTCATAATAAAAATGAGACATAGATATGAAAAAATTATTATTCATTGGGTTGATGATTGGGGCTTCTTCAGTTGCTGGAGCGAATACACCTTTAGCTATTCAACATGGTAATCCTGCTCCAAAAGATAAAGCAGTTATTACGACTACACCTTATCATGCTCAAGAAAACCTAATAAGTCAGTATTATTTAGCTTTTGGCTATGCCGGTTCAAAAATAGGGGGCAGACAGCTTTTTTGGTACCGAATCATTCGATGGGCTGTTTATTAATGGTGAATATCAATCCCATCCAACGGCCAGCTTATGGGCCGAATATAAATTTCAAAGTTCAGATATTGATTACAATCAAGTTGCAGTTGGGATAAAAAATAAATTTCTGGAAAATGATCAGCTTTATTCAGCAGTTTCTATAGGCTTAGGAATGAGCTGGGTAGATGAAAGTGAAACGGATGCAGATCTTGGTCGAATCGATCTTGAATTGGATTATTTTACAATTCCCGTTGCATTGGAGGTCGGTTATAAAGTTGCTCCTGAAGCAGATTTAATTGGATCTTTTGGTTATCAATGGATGTTTAACCGTGATGCCAAGATTTGCATGAATGGCGCATGTGTCTCTGGCAAGAGTGATGATCTGGATTTGAATGGGGTTACTTATCAATTTAGTTTTCGCTATTACTTTTAGTGGCTAATCAATCGCCTTAATAGCGAACTCTTTTACTTAAGACTTGAAATTATATTTAGATAAAATTATTCATTTTTCACATAAATAAAGAATATTTTTATTAAAATTTAAATAGATAGGATGTAGGGATAGAAAAGAATAGAATTGTTTGTAGTGCTTTATTGATCCAGCCAAAATATTCTAATCTGCTTTTGAAAAAGTACAATTTAAATATTGTATAAGTCTTCTTTTAGAAGTGTAAAAGCGTATTGTTGGTAAAAAAAATCCTGCTATATTGAACTCATGGTAGGTCATAAAACGAAACGACGCTACCAATAAGTTGGACGGATCAATGACAGTTAGTTGAGCTCGAACTTAGGTTCAGGCAATAAATCTAGCACTAGCCATCCAACACAGAGCCCGCAGTGATGCGGGCTTTTTAATACAAAATTCTAAGCGAGAGTTGTTAATCATTTCGACTCTTTTATTTGTATGGCACATTCTTCATTAGCGGCAATATATAGTCGATAAAAAGTGCTCGCTAAAAAATCTTACATATTCGTTTGAAAGCCTTTCAAATAACTATGTTATAAGAATTCAGACAAGCAAATTTAATAATGCCAATAAAGGGAGGTATGACGATGACAAAAGATTTAATTGAAGTGCAAGTCAAAAACCAGTATGGCAAAATCCTGAATGTAAAAGCATTACTACGTGCTGGCGCTCAGCATAGTGATCCGTCCCAGCGTTTGGAACAGCAAGTCGACTATATTGTCGTGGATGATGAAATTATCAGACCAACAATTGAACTGTTATTTGCCAGTGAGCAGACCGACTGTATCTATCGTGTTTTGGATCCTAAATAAGGATTCGGGATTCATTAAGCTGCTTTGCGACCCTTAAAAAAGATATAGCTCATCCAATGATGAGCTTGATTTTGATATCTGAGTTCAGCTTCTTTATAAATATTTGATGCAGAATAAAAACTGATAAATTTAATTCGAAGAGATTGGATAAATTCTTATCTTTTCTCAGTTTCTTAATTTTTTATATTAAATAACATCAAGCTATCTACATAGATGATCTAAATGAACTTCTTCAAAATACGCTCTGAGAAAAGTATTATTTCAGAAAACTTTTAATGTGACATTTACATCATAACGGTCAAACTCGTCCAGAATTTGATACAAGGTTTGCTGTCCCAGTTCATCTGCAGGCCTAATATGTACTTCCTGATTGGTTCCGCTGTCAAAACATTCAATGGTTTGAATTAGCCAATGATGTTCGATTGAACTCTTTTGAATTAATACCCGTCGTGGCTGTAATACATCACTGATCTGGCGTGGTAGTACATAAGTAATCGCAAGTTGTATAGTGTCCAATTCTTCAGCTGGACTTAAAAAAGTGATTACCCAATTGCCCACTTTACTGAGCTGCATGGGATTATCAAAGGCATCGAATTCAAGATAGTATTGCATGGGAAGAAAGAGGATTAATTTATATTATTTCCTATATGCGCCTGTTTAGAGGTATGTTCTATCACGCTAAAGTATAAGAACGGTTAGGCGTGAGAAAGGATTAAATATTAAATTATTAAAAATCAATAAATTAATATTGATTTGCATCTATTTTTATTCTGAATAGCGATTAGTTAAGAGCTTTAAAGACTAAGGTAGTCATCTATAAAATACTTTGTTTCACTTGCTGAATAAAAAAACATTATTAGTTAGAAACCCCTCTCAATATTTAAAGAGGGACGAAAAAATTTAATTTACAGCGTAAGGATCGCCGTATTTTCCAATGCTTTGCGTAGATAAGGATCTAAGTCATCCTGGCGAAGTAACCACTGAACATAGTCAGCAGGAAGATCGGCAATCGCAGTGCCACGGTGCTTACCAAAATTGATGGTCCGTGGAATACGCGCATCTTCAGATGCCTCATAGAGTTCTTCAATACTGCTGATTTTCAGGTGATGCACAATATGCATCAGGATATTTGCTGTCAAAATGATATCCATATCGGCGCGATGGGCTTTACGGATCATTTCCCGGGCGCGTTCGCTGCCTTTGGTAATCATATAGATTAATGCAGAGATATTATGTGCTTCAGCCTCTGGCCAAACACGGCGGGCGAGGGCAAGGGTACAAATTGCTTTAATATTCGATGAATCGACGCCACATTTTTCTAAGGCACGAATATCATAATCAATATTATGGCCAATGATATAAGTGGTTTCTTGCGGGAGTTCAAAGCTGCTGTAATGCGGTTGTCCTTCCAAATCGGACTGCAGAATATGATGTACGGCCATTGCGGCAAAGGAAATCGGTTCGTCGCATGAATAAAGCTGATCAAACAAGCGACTTTTATCCAGACTGATTTTATGGTCTATGATCTCTACAGGCGCATAGGCAATTTCAATGGGTTGACCATTCAAGGTATGGGTTTCAGTATCGAGAATGATAGCCTGCATGACGAGAATATGCCTGAAAAAAAGTGGATATCAAAATCTAACATTATTGTTTCGATCCTGACAATTGAAATGCCGGATTTCAACTTTAATTGCAGACTTTTTGACTGATATAGAATATTTGTAATCTACACTTATAAATAAAAGTTTTCAAAGTTTCTGTAAATATTTCCAAAACTTAAATTTATCGTGTTGGAATGGTCATAAATTAAATCGCTATTTATTAGAAAAATAACAAAATAATCTCTTGTATTTAATGAAATAACTTGGGAAATTATTGTCTAGTTTTATCAACTGATAAAGATAAAACTATAAAAATTATGAGAGATAATAATTAAGACAAGGATAAGATCGATGAAACGTCATGTATTGACTGGTTCTCTACTCGCGCTAAGCGTAGCTTTAACTGCCTGTAATGATAGCGATGATGATCGTTATTATGAATCCAAACCCGCTATTCCCGTAAATAATATTGACAATCCAGTCGTAACCACACCTGTAGCCTATACCAAAACAGATCTGACTGCTGTTGCCGATGAGAGCGTGGTCATGACCTATAAGATGTTAGGTATTAATAATAAGGAAACCCAAGCGACGGCACTGCTTTTCACTCCAAAAGGAACGCCTCCTGCAAAAGGTTGGCCGATAGTGGCATGGGCACATGGTACGACGGGTGTGGCCGATCAGTGTGCACCAAGTCGCAATGAAATAAATTCTTATATCAAAAATATGATTGCCGGATTCCTTCAAGCGGGATATGTGGTCGTTGCGCCTGATTATGAAGGTTTGGGTGAGCCGGGTGGAAAAGAACTTCATCCTTTCCTTAATCTTAAGAGTGAAGCCTATTCCATTACCGATGCTGTCGTCGCAGCAAAAGACTATTTAGGTTCGGAAGCCTCTAATCAATGGATGGCTGTCGGTCATTCTCAAGGTGGTCAAGCGGCTTTAGGCGCTGCCCAATATGCAGCACGTGCTTCTCAAATGACTTATAAAGGTACGGTAGCTTTAGCACCTGCTTCTAATTTCAGTCTGATTCTGGCAGGTGGTGAGGCTCAAGCTGGACAAGAACCAGATCTGAATAAAAAGATTCAAACTCTAGCCTCTTTAGATACTTTTACCGCGCTGATTGTCGCGGGATTGCGTAATCCGAATCCAAATCTGCAATATATTCAGGTCTTTAAAACACCAACAGACGAGATTGCCAAGAATGCCGAAACAGATTGTTATGATGTATTAGGCAACAAATTCGGTACGGCAATGGGAGCTTATGCCCAAACCAATGGGAATCTGGAAGAATATCCGCGTACTCAAGCTAATTTTATGAGTATTCCAGTAGTGAAGAATTTCCTGGATAAAGACTCTCAGCCTTTACAGGTTAAAGTGTCTACACCTGTGATTATTTATCAGGGAGAGGCGGATTCTACTGTTCCAAAGGCTGCAACAGATGTTTTAGTGAGCTTAGCGAATCAGAAACAAACCTCGGTACGCTATATTACGGACGGTTCATGGGATCATGGTAGCGTCTATGCACTGAATATCGCTAATATTATTTCAGATGTAAAATCTCTAATGCCAATTCAATAACTTATTTTTATCTCTATAGCTCATGTTTTTTTAAGCATGAGCTATTTTTATTGCAAACTGAATAAAGTTCATGATCGAAATTGGCAAAGTTCATGTTACAATACGCGCCAATCTTAGCACGGCTTAAAAGCCCTAATTTAATAGGACCTCGCTAATGTTTGCCAATATCTCTATTGCTGAATTTGATCCAGAAATCGCTCAAGCAATCTCTAACGAAGATGCTCGCCAAGAAGCGCACATCGAGTTGATCGCTTCTGAAAACTATTGCTCACCAGCAGTAATGGAAGCTCAAGGATCAAAACTCACTAACAAATATGCAGAAGGCTACCCAGGCAAACGCTACTATGGCGGTTGTGAATATGTAGATGTCATTGAACAATTGGCAATTGACCGTGCTAAAGAATTATTTGGTGCTGATTATGCTAACGTTCAGCCACATGCTGGTTCTCAAGCAAACTCTGCAGTTTACCTAGCGCTGCTTAACCCAGGCGACACAGTATTGGGTATGAGCTTGGCTCACGGTGGTCACTTGACTCACGGTGCGAAAGTAAGCTTCTCAGGTAAAACTTATAATGCAATTCAATACGGTCTGAATCCAGAAACTGGTGAGATCGATTATGAAGAAGTTGAACGTCTAGCTGTAGAACACAAACCACGTATGATCGTAGCTGGTTTCTCTGCATACAGCCAAATCGTAGATTGGCAACGTTTCCGTGACATCGCGGATAAAGTTGGTGCTTACCTGTTTGTAGATATGGCTCACGTTGCTGGTCTGGTTGCTGCTGGCGTTTACCCAAGCCCAGTTCAAATTGCTGACGTAACAACAACGACTACTCACAAAACTCTTCGTGGTCCACGTTCAGGTCTGATCCTTGCAAAAGCAAACGAAGAAATCGAGAAAAAACTTCAATCAGCTGTATTCCCGGGTAACCAAGGTGGTCCTCTGGTTCACGCGGTTGCTGCTAAAGCAATCTGCTTCAAAGAAGCAATGGCACCTGAATACAAAGCATACCAACAACAAGTGGTTAAGAATGCTCAAGCAATGGCTGAAGTTCTAATCGAACGCGGTTACGATGTTGTATCTGGCGGCACTAAAAACCACCTGTTCTTGTTGTCTCTGATCAAACAAGACATCACTGGTAAAGATGCTGACGCTTGGTTGGGTGCTGCACACATCACTGTGAACAAAAACTCTGTACCAAATGATCCACGTTCTCCATTCGTGACTTCAGGTATCCGTATCGGTACACCTGCTGTAACGACTCGTGGTTTCGGTGAATCAGAAGTTCGTGAACTTGCTGGTTGGATCGCTGATATCCTTGATGCTAAAGGCGATGAAGCTGTGATCGCTGCTGTTAAAGAAAAAGTTGCTGCTGTTTGTGCTAAATTCCCTGTTTACGCAAAATAAGCCTAACTTGAGAAAAGCCCCCTCAAGGGGGCTTTTTTATTGGGTGATATTTTTTCTGATTCATCTTCTGCTGCTAGCTTTTACGATGAGTTAAAAGGGAAGATAAGATCAAAGCTTAATCAATCCTATATAGAAAATACTTATCCTTTTATAAAACAAAGTTGAGAAATACAGATCCTATAAATCTGATTTCGAAAAGAGTATTGAGTTTTTCTAAAACTGGTTACATTCTTTGAAAAACAGCTTTATAAGTTGAGTTAAGACACAATTTTTTTAGCAGCTAAAAATAGATTTTTTATATTTGAACTTAATTTAATCTGATTAACCACTTAGAACCTAGATTCATTCGCTTTTTAAAGACTATTCAATCATTCATTAAACAAGGTAGTAAGAATGGCTAAACCAAAAATTATTTTATCTGAACAGGATGTGGAGCGTCTCGAAACCATGCTTGAAAATCAAGACAAGCTCAGTGAGACCATGCTTCAACTGGAAGATGAACTGGCTCGTGCTGAAGTGGTCAAGCCAGAGGACATGCCAAGCAATGTGGTGACCATGCATGCGCGTGCATTGCTGACGATTGCACCATCAACGGAGCCTGTAGAAATCACCTTAGTCTACCCGCATGAGTTTAAAGGTGAAAAAGGGCAAGTGAATGTCGTAGCACCGATTGGAACTGCAATCTTGGGCTTGGCAGAAGGACAGACCATTGAATGGCCACAACCTGATGGTCAGTTGATGAAAGTCACGATTGAAAAAGTGCTGTATCAGCCGGAACGAGAAGGTGACTATCTATAATTTTTTAGTTAATTCGCCAATATAAAAAGGCCCCTATAATCGGGGCTTTTTAATATCCATGTTTTAATGCTTTGTGAGTTTATCCAGATAACCCATAATAAATGCAGAAATCACAAAAGTCAGATGCATAATGATGTACCACATGATTTTGTCATTCTCGACGTTGCGGGCATCCATAAAAATACGCAGTAAATGAATCGAAGAAATAGCTACGATGGAAGCCGCAACTTTGAGTTTAAGCGAATTGGCATCCATAGTGCCGAGCCAGTTCAGGCGGGTTTTATTTTCATCAATTTTGAGTTGTGAAACAAAATTTTCATAACCTGAAAACATCACCATCACAATAAGTCCACCAACCATGGTCATATCAACCAGGGAGAGAATTACCAAGATCAGGTCAGCTTCAGTATATTCAAAGATATGCGGCAGGACATGAATGACTTCCTGAAAGAATTTTAAGGCCAGCAATAATAAAGCGAATGATAAACCAAAATAGACAGGTGCCAAGATCCAGCGTGCGGCATACATCGTATTATGAAAAAAACGTTCCATTTTATTCTCAGGTTACCTACTTTATTGTTGATCTTGATCATAAATAATTCATGCTTAAAATTCGAGAATTATTTATGTTTTATAATGCCTTATAAGTATTCTTAAGTTTAAAAAAAGCTTAATTAAGACCATAAATTAATTTGGCATTTATTGTACTTATCCTTATTTGGTTGATTATTAGCCTATTTGAGGCTGATGGGAAAGGTTATAGAGCAACAGCAGGCTAGAAGCAAAATGATTCATACAAGAAATGACTGTAGGCCAAACTTAATTCCAACAATATCTTCAACGTATATAAAGAAAATTCTATGGCTTGAAGCATTCCTTTGCAAAATGCTACATGTTATGTTGAATGAAAAGACGTACTATAAAAATCGAATTCATTGAGTTTAAAGGGCCATGTCACAGATAGATGTTTTGATTCCAATCCAAGACATTGCAGTAGAGCAGAGCGAGATTCTAAGTATCAAGCGCAACGAACTTGTGCCTTTACTCCACGATCAATACAAGCTGAATCATTATGCGGACTCACTTATTCAGGCGCAGGCAGTACTATTAAATGGGGTAGATCCCCATCTGACCCAACAACTGAGCCATACTATTGAACAGCTGATTCACATGCTGGCTCAATCAAAAAAATATTTTAAAAAACGTAAATTTAATGCCTTGCAGAAATGGCTGGGTATTGATCTGGACTATGGCTCAAGTCAGGTTGAATACTATAAAAAACTGGACTATTTACTGGATCAGGCAGATCACCTTAGCCGTAAGTTGCAAATTGAAATCCAGAAATCCCAATCGCGATTCCAGCAGCTGATCGGTTTACGTGAGCAAATGGCCAAGCATATTGTGGCAGCAGAAGAATTTTTATCTGAATATCCGCAGTTTGTCAGGAATCAGCATCCACTGGATAATTTTTCTGAGCGGCTGTCAAAAAAGGTGCATACCTTAAGAACCTTGCAAAGCAGTAATGACATTGCCATTACCCAGATGCAATTATCCCAGCAACTGTCTTATAGCCTACTGGATCGGTTTAAAGAAGCGCAACAGGTGCTGATTCCGGCCTGGCAATATCATGTCAAACAAAGCCAGACGAAACACTCGACAAGTGATCTGGAAAAACTTGATAATAGCCGGGACAATTTGATTAAAACGTTAAAAAAGTCACTCGAGAAACCCTCGAATACATAACAATATAAGGTGAAACATGACCAAATCTGATGTAGTAAATTTACCTGTCGAAAGCTCAACTGAACTGACTGAACAGAAGTTTCAGCAAATGGATCTCAAAGAGCTGGGCTTGCAGCCTGCCGATTTTCAGGGGGTCTTGGCAGCACGTAAAGAACTGCAGAATATGAGTCATAATAGTGTGGCCGAATATGGCAAAAATATAGCCACCAAAACTTCAAGCTATACCGATGAATTGCTGAATCTGGTACAAAATAAAGATCTGGATGCAACCGGTCAAAAGCTGAATCAGGTGGTGCAGGTGGCACAGCAACTGAATACCAGCAGTATCTTGAACAAGAAAAAAAGTTCAGGATTTCTGGGCAATATCATCAGCAAGTTTAAAGGGGTTAAAGATAACTTTGACTCGCATTTCAATACCACCAAAGAACAGATTGATGTGCTGGTCAAGGAAATTGAAACATCGCAATCCGGATTAAAAGCCCGCGTTGATACGCTGGATAAAATGTTCGATGGGGTACAGGAAGAATATAAACAGCTGGGTATTCATATTGCAGCTGGACGTTTACGTGAACAGGAATTACAGCAGGAAATTGCTGCGCTCACAGCTTTGCCACAAGATCAGAGCACCACGCAAAAAATCTATGACCTAAATCATCTAGCCAATAATCTGGAAAAACGCATCAGTGATTTACAGGTATTGCAGCAATCTGCGATGCAGACTTTGCCTATGATCCGGATTATTCAGTCCAATAACCTGATGCTGGTGGATAAATTCTATGCCATTAAAAATATCACATTGCCAGCATGGAAAAACCAGATCAGTCTGGCCATTTCACTGAATGAACAGAAGAACAGCGTACAGCTGGCCAATACCATTGATGATGCGACCAATGAGCTTTTACGCCGTAATGCAGATTTATTGCATCAGAACTCGGTCGATACGGCAAAAGCCAACCAGCGTTCCGTTATTGATATTGAAACGCTTGAACATGTGCAAAATACCCTCATTAAAACTGTTAATGATGTGATTCAGATCCAGAAAGAAGGTGTACAGAAACGTACTGAAGCAACGGTACGTTTAAGAGCCTTACAAGATAATCTGAATCATTTGGTGATTGAATCAAGTACCAGTGGATCTAAACCCAACTAAATGCAGTAGGGCCAAGATCTAAAAAAAGGAGTAGAGATTGCCGCCCTTAGATGAATATGCTGTAAATCCTCAGGAAATCAAGCAAGGGGTCGTCGCACTCAAAAAGCGTCAACGTAATTTGATGCTTTTGGGACTGACCACCTCTACGGTCTGTATTGCATCCGTGATAGGTCTATTCTTTCAGCAGGAAATGGTTTATGGCTTTTTTGGCCTGAGTACTCAGCTTCAACAGCTGCATTTACCAGTCAGTGTCGATGCTAATCTGGCCAGTATTGGGGATAGTCCGGATTATTTCTTTGCTCTATTAAGCTGGTTTGGCTGGCTGATTCTGAAAATCTTTGCCTCTTTTATTGGTGCATTTTTTCTGGTTGGATTGCTGAAGAAGTTTCGCTTCTTCTATGTGCGCTTTCAGTCTTTCATATTGAAGTTTGTAGGCTGGCTGATTTCCTTTATCGTGATCTGGTCAGGACTGACTTATTGGCAATATGACCTGAGAAATGACCGTGAAGACGCTTATCAGCAAGTGGTCTATTACGATAGTAATATCAATGATAGTGAAGTGGCTCGTTATCTGGTTGATTCCGATATTGCTTCACCGGTGAAATCTTATTTACTTGCCCAAACTGCACTCTTGCATAAGCCTGTGGATCTATCCGCAGCCAGACCTTATGTCGCACAAGTAGTTGAAGCAGAGCGGCAGGATAACAAGTTTGAACAATACGGATTTAAACCGGAACAGATCTGGACCATGCAGCAACAGGTCTATGGCAAAAGTCTAACGCCTGTGGCACAAAGTGTAGATCGTCAAGCCCAGCAAGCCGAACAAGTCAGCAAGATTACCAATGTCATCATTATTGGCATTGCCATCTTATTTGCCTTGCTTAGCTTAATCATATTTGTACTAGCTAATTCAATTAAGGGGCGTTCGCTACGTATTGAACAGCGAATCTTCTAAACTTAAAAATGCTCCTTTAAAAGGAGCATTTTTATTTTCCAATCTATATTCGGTTTCTTTGGGATAAAAGGCATAAATTCTAGCGATAATAAAAAATAAAATGAGGAGATGGTTTTTGATCTATAAAAACGATCATTAAGATAAAAACAAACTGTTTTACCTATTTTTTTTATTCACTTAATATAGCTTCATCGAATAAATATTTACTCCCTTGGAGACGTTAGCAATGTTAGATCAAAATACTTCAGCTCAATTAAAAACACTACTTGAACGTTTGGAAGGCCCGATTGAATTAGTGGCAACTCTGGATGGCTCTGACAAATCAGCCAAAATCAAAGAACTGGTTGAGGAAATCGCGCAACTTTCTGATTTAGTCACTGCGCGTTTTGATGGTACCAACAAACGTGCACCAAGCTTTGGTGTGGCAAAAGCCGGTGAACAGCCTCGTGTGTTCTTTGCAGGCTTGCCGATGGGCCATGAGTTTACTTCCCTGATTCTGGCATTGCTGCAAACTTCAGGCTATGCACCAAAAGTCTCTGCCGAAGTTCTGGAATCGATTAAAGGTTTAGGCATTAAATCTGACTTTGATGTATTTGTCTCTTTAAGCTGCCATAACTGTCCTGATGTGGTGCAGGCATTGAACCTGATTGCTATCTATAACCCGGGTACAACAGCAACCATGATTGATGGGGCTTTCTTCCAGGACGAAGTGGAAGAACGCAAAATCATGGCCGTACCAATGGTCTTCCAGGACAATGAACATATCGGTCAGGGTCGTATGACACTGGAAGAAATCATTGCCAAACTGGATACCAATGCCGCAGCCAAAGATGCTGAAAAACTAAATGCCAAAGATGCATTTGATGTGTTGGTGATTGGTGGTGGACCTGCAGGGAATACTGCAGCGATCTATGCAGCACGTAAAGGCATCAAAACTGGCATCGTGGCTGAACGCATGGGCGGTCAGGTGATGGATACCATGGACATCGAAAACTATACGTCAGTGCAAAAAACCCAAGGTCCGAAATTTGCCGCTGAAATGGAAGCACACGTTCGTGAATACGGTGTTGACATCATGAACCTGCAACGTGTGTCTGACATCAAAGGTGCAGATAGTACAGCCAATGGTCTGGTAGAAGTGACTTTAGAAAATGGTGCGAAACTTGAATCTAAAACAGTCATTCTGTCTACCGGTGCACGCTGGAGAGAGATGAACGTTCCGGGTGAAGCAGAATACAAAACTCGTGGTGTAGCGTACTGCCCACACTGTGACGGTCCATTGTTCAAAGGTAAACGTGTAGCGGTAATTGGTGGTGGTAACTCCGGTGTAGAAGCTGCGATTGACCTTGCAGGTATTGTTGAGCATGTAACGCTGGTTGAGTTCGATACTAAACTTCGTGCGGATCAGGTATTGCAGGACAAACTGAACAGCTTGCCAAATACGACTGTGATCAAAAATGCACTTTCTACCGAAGTGATCGGTGATGGTTCACAAGTCACAGCGTTGAAATACAAAGACCGTGCAACTGATGAAGAGCACACTGTTGAATTGGCAGGTATCTTCGTTCAGATCGGTTTGTTGCCGAACACTGACTTCCTGAATGGAACCGATGTTGAGCTAACTAACCGTGGTGAGATTGTGATTAACGAGCGCAATGAAACCAATGTCAAAGGTGTGTTTGCTGCAGGTGACTGTACCACTGTTCCTTACAAACAGATCATCATCGCGACTGGTGAAGGTGCCAAAGCATCATTATCTGCCTTTGATTACATCATTCGCTCTGGTCAGTAAAAAAAAAGAGCACCTGGAATCCCCACATTCCAGGTGCTTAATCTCAAACACCTATTATTATTTTCGCTTTATAGGAACTCAGGATGCTAACACCCGGGTTCCTTTTTTTAGTTATTGTAAGATCAGCCAAAAGCGTCCCCAATCGCTTTTAGCTGTTCCTTTCCTCTGGACAGTTTTTGTTTTCAACCCTTATTTTTATCTTTCCCCAAGGTTGTTCTTAGATGAAGTCATCAGACTTCATGCATCATTCAAGCTTTGAACAGATTCAAACCTTTAAATTTCTCCATTAACTGTTCTTGCGTTTCCCGATGCTCGGGATGCGGCACAATGCATTCAATCGGACAGACGGCAATACAGGTTTGATGATCATAGAAACCCACACACTCGGTACAACGATTGACATCAATTTCATAAAACTTCTCGCCCTCATAAATTGCTTCATTTGGGCATTCCGGTAAGCACATATCACAGTTGATACATTTATCGGTAATCAAGAGCGCCATTTTTTAACTCGCCTGATAAGCCAATGAAGAGGCTGAAATGTCTACAGATGATGATGGCAGATTACGGATCAGCAGGGCATACTGCATATCGACATCTGCTGGAACTGGAATTTCAACGATATGACCCGAACCTTTGGCATCTTCAATCAGATTGCCTTTACGGTCTTTGATCTCAGTCAGGGTAAAGGTGATATTGCCTTTGGTGGTCATCAGCTCTAGTGAATCACCAACGACAAAACGGTTTTTCACATCAATCTTGATATAGTCACCATTACGCTCTAACACTTCCCCACAGAACTGCTGATGATCGAAACTCGATGAACCATTTTCATAGTTTTGATATTCACTATGTACATGACGGCGTAGGAACCCTTCGGTATAGCCACGGTTTGCCAAGCCTTCCAGTTGAGTCATCAATGAAGGGTCGAATGGTTTACCAGCAAGCGCATCATCAATGGCTTTACGATAAATCTGGGCAGTACGCGCGCAATAAAAATAAGATTTGGTACGGCCTTCAATTTTCAGGGAGTGCACGCCAATCTTGGTCAGGCGTTCCACATGCTGTACAGCACGCAGGTCTTTGGAATTCATAAAATAAGTGCCGTGCTCATCTTCTTCAGCAGCAAACATATCTTCGTCATTACGTTGCAATAACACGGGTTCATCAAACTGATGTTGTACTTGCATATGTGACTCATCAGCATCTTTTGAACAACAGCCGGAATCAATATTTTTAACCGGGATCACATCGCCCGTTTCATCTTCCTTGGCATCCAGTACTTGGTATTCCCAGCGGCAGGCATTGGTGCAGGCGCCCTGGTTGGCATCGCGTTTGTTCATATAGCCAGATAGCATGCAGCGGCCAGAGTAGGCCATACACAGTGCGCCATGAACAAAGACTTCAATCTCCATATCTGGAACTTGCTGTTTGATTTCTTCAATTTCTTCGATGGACAGTTCACGTGACAAAATTACGCGAGTAAGTCCCATATTCTTCCAGAACTTTACAGTTGCCCAGTTCACAGCATTGGCCTGTACAGACAGGTGAATGTCCATGTGCGGGAAATGCTCACGCACCAGCATGATCAGACCAGGATCGGACATGATCAGCGCATCTGGCTGCATTGCTACGACGGGTTCAAGGTCACGAATAAAATTTTTCAGTTTGGAGTTATGTGGCTGAATATTCACCACGACATAGAATTTTTTGCCAAGCTTATGCGCTTCTTTGATACCAATCGCCAGATTGTCATGGTCAAATTCATTATTACGAACACGCAAGCTATAACGCGGCTGGCCGGCATAGACTGCATCTGCACCATAAGCAAAGGCATAACGCATGTTTTTTAGGGAGCCAGCAGGTGAGAGAAGTTCGGTAACGTGAGAAATGCTCATGATGAAATCGAAAGACATATAAAAAGTACGTCTTTATTCTAGTCATCTGAAATCAGGATTCAACCTAGTAAATAACTCGGAATTGGCATAATTTAACTCAATTTCAAGTTAAAAGATAAACAGTAAACGATTTAAAATATCCATAAATATTTCAGCTATTTTCAATAGATTCCAGTGTTTTTAAAATCTGGCAATGATTAATCGTGGTTGGGGTATTACAGCTTTCGCGAAGCGCCATTAACTGCTGTTTAAATAATTGTAATTCTTTAATTTTATTTGAAATATCTATAAGGTGCTGATCAATCATCTGGTTAACTTCACAGCAATCCTGTTCAGGATTCTGTTCCAGCTGAATCAGGTATTCGATTTCTTTTAAAGACATGCCTAAAGCACGACAGCGTTTGATAAAAATCAAGCGTTTTAAGGTCTCGTCGCCATAATAACGATACTGGTTACTTGCTCGAAAATTCGGCTGAATCAAACCTCTTTTCTCATAAAATCGAATGGTATCAGTGCTTAAATCAGCTTTCTTGGCTATATCAGAAATCAAATAATGTGACATAAATACCTCAGGCTTGACCTTGGAGTGACTCTATAGTTTCTAATGACTTTATCGCATTCAGGATAAAAAATCATCGGAGAATAATATGGCCTGTAGTTGTAGTCATGAACCCGCGCCGCCCAAATCTAATAGCAAATTTAGAACAGCTTTATGGATTGCATTATTGATTAACCTGACCTTATTTGGTGTGGAGCTGATCGGCGGTGCTTATGCACATTCATCAGCGTTATGGGCAGATGCGCTAGATTTCTTTGGAGATGCTGTGAATTATGGTATTTCTCTGGCGGTGATTGGTGCAAGTCTGTATTGGCGTGCAACAGTTGCTCTGATTAAAGGATTGACCATGGCAGTATTTGGTCTGGTCGTCATTGGCAAAGTAATTTATGCCTTTATGCAAGGTATTCCACCTGAAGCCATTACGATGGGGATCATCGGGGTATTGGCCTTAATCGCAAACGTTGTCACAGCCATAATTTTATATGCTTTCCGGGATGGCGATGCCAATATGAAATCAGTCTGGTTGTGCAGCCGTAATGATGCAATCGGCAATGTGGCCGTCATTTTTGCAGCAGTGGGAGTCTTTGGCACTGGCAGTCTATGGCCAGATGTTATTGTTGCATTCATTATGGCAAGTCTAGGCTTAAGCGCTGGATATCATGTGGTGAAACAGGCTCTAGCTGAACGAGTATTGAAGCATGAGTCAGCCTGATCCTTAATATTAAATTTAATTATGAAAAAGCTGCTGATCAGGCAGCTTTTTATTAGCCTTAAGTCTAAAAAATAGATGAAAAATAAAGCTTTACAAATGCGATAAATTTAGGAAGAATCATGCGCGAAATTTAGAAAAGATTCATATAACTAAACAATTTAAATTTTTTAGTGTTTTTGAGGGGGAGCAATGAGCTTCATAAAACTACTTTCACTTTCAACTATTATACTGATGACTGGGTGTAGTTCTATGGTCGTCACTTATGATGCATCGGGTCAGGTGATTGGATCATGTAAAGCTACACGTGGTCTGCTTTCAACTGCTAGTGCTCATTGTAATGGATCAGGCAATGCAATTGGCGTGAACTACAATACGGTGGATGCCAAGACAGGTTTATTGCCAGTACCACCAAGTCAAAATCAGATTCATTTAGCACCATAAATCTTAGAGGGGAATATCATGAAATTATCAACACTTATTGCATTAGCAGCGACTATTGTACTAACTGGTTGTGCATCAACAGTGACTACATTTGACTCACATGGCCGTATGATTGGTTCATGCAAAGCAGAAAGCGGTTTTATTATCGGTGGTGGTGCAGGCTGTTCAGGTTCTGCAAACCAGGAAGGTCGCGATCGTTAATTTTTAATGATGATTGCAATAAAAAAACCGAAGCCTAAGCTTCGGTTTTTTCTTTATCCATCAAAAAATTATTTTTGATCAGGTAAAGCAAAGGCAATAATATAGTCGCCAACATCTTTAGAATGGCTTGCACCACCTGCAGAAATCACAACATATTGTTTGCCAGTTTTTGGAGATTTATAAATCAGCGGTGCAGCAACAGCAGCAACAGGAAGCTCAGCTTTCCACACTTCTTTACCAGTTTTTGAATCCAGCGCACGTAGGTAATAATCCTGAGTACCTGCGAAGAACACCAGACCAGAAGCGGTTGAAGTAGGACCACCTAATGTCGGCATACCTAAAGGAATTGGCATATGGGTTTTCACACCTAATGGACCCAATTCTTTGGCTGTACCCATTGGTACTTCCCAAACGACTTTTTTAGATTTTAAGTCGATGGCAGTCATCGTACCAAATGGTGGTTTATTACAAGGTACACCCAATTTAGATTGCATGATGTCGATTTTTACACCCGCATAAGGACCTGCCAATTGAGGACGTACTGTACCCATAAAGCCAGGGACTTCGTCAGTTGAGATATGGTATTTGTGCATATCTTCTTTACGAACCAATGACATACGAAGTGGCATACGCATATCGTTGACGTACATCATGCCAGTCGATTCATCAATGGAGATCCCACCCCAGTTGAAACCACCAAGCAGACTAGGCCATTCGATATATGGTTTTTCACCAGGTGCAGTGTATAGACCGTTATAGACAGAATCTTTAAAGTCGATACGACAAGCCAGTTGGTCAAAGGTTGAGATGCCCCACATATCCTGCTCAGTCAATGTTGCATTACCAATTTGTGGCATGCCAACAGAGAATGGTTGGGTAGGAGAAAGTTTTTCACCTTCAGCACCATTGGTGTCGACTGGACGTTCTTCAACTTTAGTGACTGGTTTACCAGTACGGCGGTCAAGAACGAAGATTTGACCCATTTTGGTAGTTTGAATCAACGCAGGCACTTTTTTGCCATGATCATCAGTCATGTCGTAAAGCACAGGTTGTGACGGCAAGTCATAATCCCAGACATCATGGTGAACAGTTTGATAAGACCAAACAGTTTTACCAGTCAAAGCATTTACCGCAACAATTGCAGAACCAAATTTTTCTTTGGCTCCGTTACGGTCGCCGCCCCAGTAGTCAGGAGGACCATTACCTGTAGGCAAGTAAACCAGATTCAGGTCTTTGTCATAAGTCGGGATGGTCCACATGTTTGGTGTTTCTAAAGTAAAGCCTTTGCCATCTTTAGGTTCACCAACCAGTTCAGGATTACCGACATCCCAAGCCCAGGCCAATTTACCAGTACGAACGTCATAGGCACGTACGACACCAGACGGTTCGCCATGCACAATATCACGTACCCAGCCACCTAATACGGCAACATGACCCGCAATCAGTGGAGTAGACGTTGGATGGTAACGTTTACTTTGTTCAGTAGGACCCATGTCATGCAGAACATCGACTTGACCGTTAGTACCAAATTCTGGACATAAAGCACCAGTTTTGGCATTTAAGGCAATTAAACGGCCATCAACAGTAGAAGTCAGGATACGTTGTGGACAAGCTTTAATACCTGGTGCTTGTAAGTCTGCTGCAGTTAAAGATTTGTCTTTAGTTGCATCATAGTAACCAACACCACGGCAAGTGATATGCTCTGCAGTTTTTGCATGTGGATCATATTTCCAAAGTGCTTTACCACTGTCACCATCAATTGCTGAAATGATGTTAGTCGGTGTACATGAATATAAAGTACTACCAATTTGAATTGGTGTATTTTCATCGACACCGGCAGAAGTATCACGACCAGTGTGATAAGTCCAAGCCACTTTTAGATCTTTGACATTTTCAGGGGTAATGTCAGTGTACGGTGCAAAGCGGGTACCGTTACCATTACGACCGAAATATTCCCAGTTGTCTGGGTTTTCTGCATTCGGTTTAGCCAGTGCAGGGTCTTGTACGATATCAACAGGATTGAGGATTTTGCCGTGTGGGAAGAACGCAGCAATCAGGGCTGCGACACAGGCAAAGAAACCGGCAAAGCCAACAAGATTGGCAGCTTTGATTTTTGCAGCATTGAGTGCTGGCAGGCTTTTGCTTGCCCACATGCTGAGGACAAACAGAATAGTTGGAACCACCAGACGTGGGATATATTGCCAGAAGCTCAAACCTTGAACTTCAGCAATAGACCAGAGGAGGGTTGCAATAAAAGTAACAATAGAAAGCCAGAAACCAAAGGCTTTTTTCATCGCATATAAAATGGCGATTGCAACATAGGCAATCCCTGCGATGAGATAATAACTTGTACCACCGAGGCTGAGTAATTTAGCGCCTTGAATGATCAAGTACAGCGCAACGAGTAAAGTTAATACCACTACAAAATAGCGATAGACTTTAGACCCTGTACGCTCGATAGAGGAGGGTTGTTCAGTGCTCATACCTTGCCTATAGAAAACGGCTTGGTTGCATAAACGGTGAAACAGGAGAATGGGATCTAAATAGATCGAATTAAAAGTTTACAGAGTTTATGTAACTAAGTCTTTAGCGAGGATAAATCCTCATGAGAAATCAATTACAGTTACATATTCTAACATTTAAGAATGAATTTTTGACTAAAAAATATAGGGTCTGTTGACATTTACTGTTCATAATTAAACCTATAAAGGTAGCCATAAAAATATACAGGCTAAGGCAACAGCACTTTGATAATTTCTTTTGAGCTTGTCATATCGAGTAGCTATTCCTCTAAATTGCTTTAATCTACAAAACATATTTTCAACTAAATGCCTGATTTTATATAAATACCAGTCCATATGATCATTGTTCGATTGGCTATTTATTTTCTTTGGTATATTCGCTTTTGTCCCTGTTTTTCTGATCTGTTCACGCAGTGGTTCTGAATCATAGCCTTTATCTGCGCAGACCACTTTTGTCTCTTTTAAGTCTAATGTTGATATTAAATCAGGTGCAACTTTGACGTCATGTGTGGTTCCATCGGTAATCATGAAATCAACAGGATTGCCATTTGCATCAACAATCAAATGTATTTTTGAGGAGTTTCCTCCTACACTTTTAGAAATAGATTGATTCGCTATGCCGGCAGAATGTTGATGAGCACGTACATGAGAGCCATCAATAAAAATCCATTCCATATCGGGGCATGAGGCTAGTAATTTGAATAATCTAAGTAACTTACCGCTGCTTGACCAACGATTAAAACGTTTGAAAATAGAGTTTGAATGACCAAAACAAGAAGGAATATCTCGCCACGGACAACCTGTTCTAATTCTATAGAGAATAGCTTCAATAAAATTACGTAAGTTTGAGTTGTGATGAATAGATAAATTACGCAAAATAGTTTTCAACTTTTGCCAGTGTTGATCTGTCAGCATGGTACGAGGCATAGCGAATAGTAAAATTGGGTTTGGCGATTTGATTTTGCTACTTCGCTATTTTTTAAGCTAAAAGTGTCAACACACCCTAATGTGAATATTGATATTTATCATTTATTTTACTTTTTTAAGTAATTACATTTTTATAAATACGCTAATTATAAGAAATTTTAAGTAGAGAGTAGGTTGAGTTAATTCTTTCAGATTAAGACTTACTGGATATAAAAAACGCATGCTTAAAGCATGCGTTTTAGGTTGCAAAAGGTTTTTTTGCAGATTATTTTTCTACGAATGCACGTTCAATTACGTAGTCACCCAAAACACCCATACGTGGAGATTCTTTCAGACCGTGTTGATCTAGCAGTGCAGCAACATCGTCCAGGAATGCAGGAGAACCACAGAGCATTGCACGGTCAGTTTCAGGGTTGAAACGTGGTAGTCCGATTTTCTCGAATAATTGACCAGATTCAATCGCAGTGGTTACACGACCTTGCGTATGGAACTCTTCACGAGTAACAGTTGGGTAATACACTAATTTTTCTTTAGCACCCAATTCACCAAAGAATTCGTGGTTTGGAATTTCGTTAAGAATCAAATCTTGATAAGCCAGTTCTGAAATGAAACGTGTACCGTGAACCACGATGATTTTTTCAAAACGTTCATAAGTTTCTGGATCACGGATTACAGAAAGGAAAGGTGCAAGACCAGTACCCGAAGAAAGCAGGTACAAGTTTTTACCTGGGTTTAAGTCATCAAGAACCAGCGTGCCTGTAGGCTTTTTAGAAACCAAGATTTCGTCGCCAACTTTTACTTTTTGCAAAATAGAAGTAAGAGGACCATCTGGCACTTTAATAGAGAAAAACTCTAGCTCTTCTTCATAGTTTGCACTTGCAATTGAATATGCACGCATTAAAGGCTTGCCATTGACTTCAAGACCGATCATCACAAACTGACCGTTTTTAAAACGTAATGCAGTATCACGAGTCGTTTTAAAAGAGAATAAAGTGTCATTCCAATGGTGGACGTGAGTAATCTTTTCGACGTTAAAAGCAGCCATTAAAGGTCTCAATAAGTTATCAAATTAGAACAGGTTGCTATTCTAATCTAAATTCATTCTCTATAAACTGAATATATTTAATTGAGCTTATCAAAAAAAGTGATTATGACCGAACTCACTCTGCCGATTATTGGCTATATGCATTCTCCCTATAAAGAAAAGTTTGGCATCCCGCGTCAGCCTAATTTGGTACAGGTTGAAAGCTATATTGAAATGACCGGTTCATATAATGATTTACTCGCATTTGAAGGCATCGAAGAGTTTAGTCATCTCTGGTTAGTCTGGCAGTTTCATGACAATAAAAATCAGCAGAGCCAGCAATTTCGTCCGCAGGTTCGTCCACCCCGTTTAGGCGGAAACCAGAAAATCGGGGTGTTTGCGACACGTAGTATGTACCGTCCTGCACCCATTGGTTTATCTGTGGTAAAGCTTAAAGAAGTTAGAAAAGTAGGGAAATCGATACGTGTATATGTGAATGGCAGTGATTTATTAGATGGTACTCCGATTGTCGATATTAAACCTTATATTCAATATTCGGATGCAGTGATTGATGCACAAAGTGGCTATGCACAGGAGGAGCCGGCACGTAAGTCCGTGAGGTGGAGTAAGGACGCTGAACAGCAAAAAAATTTATTATTAGAAAAAGGAACAATATCTGCTCAATTGCTAGAAGAACTTGAAGCCGTTTTATCTCTCGATCCTAGACCGGCATATCAGGATGATGAGAACCGGGTTTATGGAATGAAGTTTGCGGACTTGGATGTGAAATTTAAAGTTACTTTAGCTGATATTGTAGTCGATCAGTTAATTTTTTGAATTTTTAAAATGAAATACTGATTTAAAAATAGGAACCTCAACTAAATTGGAGTCCCTATTTAATATGAATATAAAGCACTCGAAGTACTTTATATCACGTTATTATGAGTATTTTTTAATTTGCTTTCTTAATTCTTCAGATGCAATATTATTAAATAAAGTGCATGCATTCTCTTGTAAAGTTGCATACTCCTGTAGAGCTGGTTTGTCCTGAGCAGATGCTGAATTAACCAGTGCTTTAGATGCGGCTAAAATATTTTTAATATTATATTCTTCTCCAGCTGGATGATAATCAACTTCATAATATTTGCTCTTATATTCAGCTAGTCCCCATTGCTGATCTTCTCTAAGATCTAGATATGCTATAGCATCCTTGAAAGTATGTTTGGCATATTTACTATCTTTTGAAATATCAGCCCATTCAAGTTTCAAATAATCTTGTACATAATCTTCAAGTGAATATTTATATAGCTCAATATATTTTTGTGAGTTATCAATAGTTTGAAATTGAATACAAGTAGATCCGGTAGGGAATATTGAATTAGAAAGTACTCGATAAAAATCTTCCCCTTTTTCTCCCATAGGGTAGGTATCGAGTAAATTATATTTTAAATTGACATAATGCTCTGGACTGAGGACTTGAGCAATATTTTTACCACTAATATCAAAGACCTTGAATGTAAGTGTACTGCTTAATCCTGTGGAATTAATTGGAGAATATGGAACTTGCTTCCAAGTGGTTGCATTAGCCGTAATAGTCCCTTGCAATTTGCCATAGGTCGCATGTGTAGAACCGTGATCATATAATCCATTTTCAGTTAGATAGAAAGTTTCACTTTCATCCCAGCCTGTTGTCTCATCAACTTTAATATAGACATTCCCTTGATCAAAGGTTAGCTGTTCAATTTCATAATTTAGATCCGAGTCGGAATATTCATCAATATAGAATGATGACCATTGTTGGAAGTCAGGTTTTGTAAGGGTAGTATTTCCAGTTCCAGTATTACCGCCATTTGAATCAGAAGATGAACCCCCACCACACGCACTTAGCATTAATCCACTGAAAATAGCGAGCGATAAATTTTTTAATTTCATAATAGTCCTTATTAAAATAATTAATTTAAATATTGCTTTTCTTAATTGAAGCAAACTGATTATAGCGAGAAAATATTAGAATTAAACTTGTAAAATATATAAAAATTAATTATTTGAATAAATTTAATAGTCAAAAATACATCCACCAAAAAATACCGATCAACACAGCCATATGTAAAATCTGTATCGGTGCAAAATATAACGCGAATTTAAAACCACCTGTTAAGGCTGCATTGACCGACTTAGCCAAAGCATGTGCGCCTAAACCTAAGAGTAAGGCATAGATCAAACGGGTATTGGAGGGATCTCCTTGAATGACCACACTGGCCATTGCGGCATGAATTTCAAATAAGGACGCAAATATAGTACCAGCCAGGAGACCAGCATTGCCCAGTAATATTTCCAGTCCGTAAACTCCAGCCTGAATAAGGGTTAATGCGGCAGAGATAATCACAGCTTCCTTGAGGCTAAACATCTTACTGTCAGAAGATTCAGGAGACTCCTGATTTTTAGTAGGTTCAGCTTTATGTAATAATATAAATGCACATGCAGCCAGAATAAGCATAGCGACCAACGACGGTAAGAGCAGAATTTTTAGCCAGTCCCAAGAAACGCCTCCCACTACAATAAACAATAGAACTAATGTCGAAATGCAGGACATCAGGGCAGCACCAGCATTGGATTTTGCATCCATTTCACCTTTACGGACCTGTATCCCTAATTGAGCAATAGTGGCTGTACTGGAAACAAAACCCGAGGCAATTGAAGACAATATCAAGGCATTTTTAGTCGAGAAGAAACGTTTAGCGATATGTGCCAAAGCTTGAACTACCAGAATCAGAGTTACTAATTTTAAAATCAGATAAGGGTTCAGCACTTCACCCCATAAAGGCCGGTCAGGGGTTAGCGGTAAACCAATCAGAATCAAGGCTAATAATAGTAATCCATCCCTAAATTCAGCCTCAGTAATCCACTGTCCGGCAATATTATGCATAGAGTGTTTGGCCATTAAAATTATCGTGATCAGAACTGCTAGTCCTGCAGCCAGAGGAATATTCCACAGACAAATCGCCCCAATAAAATAGGTCATGATAAAGGCCAATTCGGTGGTAATCCCCGGATCTTCTATCTGGTTTCTAATAGAAAAAATGACAATACCGCCAATAATGAGTGCACCGGCCAGACCCATTGCCATTCCGAATAAAAAGCACAATGCGCCTAATAAAGCACAGATCGCAAAAGAGCGTAGCCCGGCAAAACTGGCCTGTTCTTCACGCTGTTTATGCCGTTCACGTTCCAGACCAATCAATAAGCCACATCCTAAGGCGGCGGTCAGGAGGGTAAGCAGCTCATGAAAGGAACTACTTTCATTTAAGGGAACTACGTTTAAATCCATACCCGGTCTCAGCGATTGAATAAGATATCCTGATTGAAATATAGGCGAAAAATTGACACATCGACAAGCAGAAAAAGGTTATGACCTAAAACCCATGTGATGTGTTTATCATTTATGAGAAACAATATTGCTTTTAAGTTTGGAAGTCGCGATGGAATGCGAAAAACAGGAAAAACTTGTTATAGTGGAGGCAGTTTTGGGGACCATCGATCATGAAATTTGATTTTGAAATTGATACAGGCTGGTGTTTGGATCAGCTTTTAAAAGACGGAAAAATAACTGAACGTGACCGGATGCGAGTTCAGACCACACATCGTCAACGTGAACAAATAAAATGGCATCCCTTGCAATGGATCGCGCACTTTAGTCTGGTTGATCAGTCCCATCCTCAAAGTACTTTGACACTCAACCGCTTATGCCAGTGGCTGGCAGAAAAAACCGGTTTAATATTCTATATTATTGATCCGCTCAAAGCTGATGTGCAGGCCTTGACCAATGTTATGTCACAGGAATATGCATTGCGTAACCGTATTCTGGCAGTAGAAATTCAACCAGATAAAGTTCTGATTGCTACAGATCAGCCTTATAAAACTGAATGGGTCTCAAACCTCGAACAGAATATTGCACCAAAAAAAATTGAACGGGTATTGCTCAATCCGGAACAGCTCCAGCGTTATATTGTTGAATATTATCAGGTGAGTCGTGCAGTCAGTGGCTCACAAAAATCATCTGCTTATGACCGGGAAAATAAAGGCGTAGAAGCCTTACTGCAACTGGGTGATTCACAGAATCCGGATGCCAATGACCAGCATATCGTGAAACTGGTAGACTGGGTGCTGCAATTTGCCTTTGAGCAGGGTGCCAGTGATATTCATATGGAACCGCGCAAAGACACCGGCAAGATCCGTTTCCGGATTGATGGAGTATTGCATACCATCTATAACATGCCAGCCAATACCTTGACCGCAGTTATTTCCCGAATTAAGATTCTGGGCCGGATGAATGTGGCAGAAAAACGTAAACCACAGGATGGTCGTTTAAAAACTCGGACTCCAAAAGGGCAGGAAACAGAACTGCGTTTATCGACCTTACCCACCGCATTTGGTGAAAAGCTGGTAATGCGTATCTTTGACCCAGAAGTTCTGGTCAGAAGTTTTCAGCAGCTCGGTTTCGAAGGGCATCTGCTCAATGACTGGAATAATCTGACCAGCCATAGTCACGGTATTATTCTGGTCACCGGACCGACCGGTTCTGGTAAAACCACCACACTGTATTCCACTTTAAAGCAGCTTGCGACTGAGCAGGTGAATGTCTGCACGATTGAAGATCCGATCGAGATGCTGGAACCAAGCTTTAACCAGATGCAGGTCAATAACGGAATTGAACTGGGCTTTGCAGATGGTGTACGTGCACTGATGCGTCAGGATCCTGACATTATTATGGTCGGCGAGATTCGTGACCAAGATACGGCCAATATGGCGATTCAGGCAGCATTAACCGGTCACTTGGTACTTTCTACCTTGCATACCAATGATGCGCCGTCGAGTCTGACCCGTTTGCATGATCTGGGCGTACAACCATTTTTAACAGCAGCGACTATCCTGGGGGTTCTGGCCCAACGTCTGGTGCGTAAGCTATGCCCACACTGCAAGCAGGAGAGTTTTCTGGATGAGCAGGAATGGCAACATCTGGCAGTGGACTATCCTTTACCACGTCCGGAATTTGTTTTTAAAGCAGTCGGTTGTGAAGAGTGTCGCCATACCGGTTATAAAGGCCGAATCGGGATTTATGAGTTTATGCCGCTTAGCCTGACCACCAAGCAATTGATCGGAGCGGATGCTAACCTGAATCAGTTACGTCAGCAGGCAAAAAAAGAAGGGGTAGAACCTTTACGGATTGCCGGTGCTCGCAAGATTCTGGAAGGGGTCACCACGCTTGAAGAGGTCTTAAGAGTTGTGCCATTAAATTAATTCTAAAGATGAAGCGATCTTAAGATTCAATTCATCTTCGGCTGTTTTAATAGCATTATCGAAACAGGGCAAGACTTTAAAAAGAGGTAACTGCAATGAAAATGATGATGAATACTGTTTTAGCAGCAGCATTAATGGGTTCAATTGGGACTGTCGCAGTTGCGAGTAGTGAAACTGCGGTGAATCAGGCTGCATTTGCTAAAACGACTACAGTTAAGCAAGCATTGACCATGAAAGATGACAGCAAGGTTCAGCTGAAAGGGTATGTAGTAAAAGCTGTCGGTGATGAAAAATACCAGTTCCGTGACAATACTGGCACCATCACTGTCGAAATTGATGATGAACTTTGGCAAGGTAAACCAGTATCAGCTAAAACACCTGTGGTAATCATTGGTGAAGTGGACATTGACTATAAACCTGCGAAACGTGTTGAAATTGATGTCGACCAAGTTCAGTTCTAATTTCAGCAGGATTTCCTGAACTGAATCTGAAGACAGCAACAAAAAACCACATGCAAGTTACCAAAAAGCATGTGGTTTTTTTTTGAGTCTGGAACTTTTTCAAGGCAAGATAGAAAGATAAAATAAGCGGAGCATAGCATGCGTATTCTTTTGGCAGAGGATGATGAATCTCAGGCGGAAAGTATTCAAACCTGGCTGGAAATGGACGGTTATGTGATTGATCGGGTTGATCGTGGGGATCATGCCATTCTGGCGATTCAACAGCATCAGTATGACTGTATTTTGCTGGATCGTGGCCTGCCGAATGCAACTGGAGATGACATTCTTAAAAGCTTGCGCAATAAACAGAAAGATACGCCCGTTATATTTATCACCGCCAAGGACAGTATTCATGATCGGGTTGCAGGACTCGATCTGGGGGCCAATGATTATCTGGTAAAACCTTTCAGTCTGGAAGAACTTTCCGCTCGCGTACGTGCCCAGCTCAGACAAAAACAGCAAACGCCAAATCATATCCTGCAATGGCAGGATCTTAGTCTGGATACTCAGGCCAAGACCGTAATGAAGGCGGGACAGAGCATTAATCTGACTGCAAAAGAATTCCAGATTTTATATAAGCTGATGCAAAAACCAGAACATATCATTACCCGAGAACAGCTGGAAGAATCACTCTATGCCTGGGGAGATGAAATCGAAAGCAATGCGATTGAAGTCTTTATTTATCAGCTACGTAAAAAAATTGGCAGTCAGATGATTAAAACCATTCGTGGCTTGGGCTACCGGATGCATAAACCCGAGGCCTCCATATGAAGGCACCCATTTCCCTGCAAAGTCGGCTGATTCAACATGCCATGTTCAGTTCCATACTGGCAGGATTTCTGGCGTGGCTGCTGTTATTGGGAATTTCCAGCTATCAGGCGATTGATCTGCATGATGACCTGATGGAGGAAATTTCAGAGTTACTTTTAGGAGATGTGAACCAGGCCAAAAATACGCAGGTTGATGAAATCAGTGAGCAGTTTGATATTCAATATGCCTTATTGCTGAATCAGCGGGTACTGACCACTTCAATTGATGATGAACTGATTAATGAGATACCACTTGCACAAAAAAACGGGTTTCACTTTGATTATGAAAAAGGTCATTTTATTCGAATTCTGATTGCTGAAGATCAAGACTTGAAAGTGAAAGTGGTACAACCGCTTTCGGTACGCTTTGATGAGCTTTGGCAAACAACTTTAGGTTTCGGCGGGATTTTATTTATCCTATGGATATTACAGTGGCTGATTTTACGTTTTGCCATTAAGCGGCAATTAAAACCTTTAAATAAAATTTCCCGAGAAATTGGTTCTAAATCTGCACTGGATCTTAGTCCGGTTCAAAGTCCTGATCCTGAAATTACTGAACTGCAACCGATTGTCCGTCAGCTGAATGCAATGCTGAGCCGTTTAGAAAAATCATTGGCTGCCGAGCAACGTTTTACTGCCGATGCTTCGCATGAGTTGCGTTCCCCATTGTCTGCCATTCAAATGCGTTTACAGGTGCTTAAACGTAAATATCAGGAAGATGCCCAACTTAGGCAAGCGTTACAGATGATCCAGAATGACGTCAACCGCGGAACGCAGATTCTGGAAAACTTACTGCTATTGGCTCGGCTTGATCCAGAACATGCAGAGCAGTTGCCCAAACAGCAGGTGAATCTTAAAGTATTGGTTCAGGAGGTCTTACAAGCTTTACAACCTTTTGCTCAGGAAAAAGAGATCCACTGGAACTTAAAACTTGAAGATGCAGTGATTGAAGCAAATGCAGAGCTGATTTTTAGCTGTATCCGCAATCTGGTTGATAATGCCATTCGTTATACGCCGATGCAGGGACAGGTCGAAATCAGGACGATAGTTGAAGGTCAGAATCTACAACTTATGATTGAAAATTCGGGAGAGGGAATTCAGGAAGAAGTTGTTCAACGTTTAGGTGAGCGTTTTTACCGCGCCTTGGGCACGCGAACACAAGGTTCAGGTTTGGGATTGTCGATTTGTCAAAAGATTATGCAGTTACATACGGCCAAGATTGATTATGCGCCGTCAGTTTTGGGTGGGCTTAAAGTTTCATTAATTTTTCAATCTGAAGAATAAAGATATTAGATATAGCAATTAAAAAAAGCAGTATGCGCTGATTCATACTGCCTGTTCCCACGTTTATTATTTTTGGAGTATTTAAATTACTTAGTCAGGATGAGACGATTGTTACGAGTCAAACGTAGACGGTATTCTTCACCCGCATGCATGATCCGGATTTCTCGTCCTAGCGCAAATAAATTGTTCGAATGCAACATCGGTAGCGCATGCTGAGTATCATTATTGCGGGTAAATAGGCTAAATGGTGCGTTCATTCCGTCGACTCCGTGGTGTGTTTTGGATTGATTTAAATGATAATCATTATCGAATGGATCTGTCAACGAATAATTGCTGCATTTATAAAAAACTCTAATTTGCTTACAATCTGTAAAACTTCAATAGTTCAGAACATTATGTCTAAAGCCACAATTCATGTCGCAATCGCTATTTTATTTCATCACAATCAGGTTCTGGTCGGTTGGCGTGAAGCTAAACAGCATCAGGGCAATAAATATGAGTTTCCAGGCGGAAAAGTAGAACAGGGCGAATTGCCTATAGAGGCATGTCGACGTGAAGTGATTGAAGAAGTCGGAATTGACATCGAACAATGGCAGGCTTTTGATTTTATTTCGCATGAATATGAAGATGTCATCGTCAATCTGCATATTTTCCATGCTTCGGTTCAGCCAGAACAATTAGCTGGAATCAAGCAGCCTTGGCGCTGGTATAGCCGGGATGAACTCAGTGAACTAAATTTTCCTAAAGCCAATCAGGCCATGATTCAAAAGCTGCAATGGCCGAGAAAGATCAAAATTTCTGAAGACTTGAGTCACCTGAATAATCTGGAAACAGACCAGATGCTGTATTGGCGAGTAATGGCCAGCCCTGAACACATTAGCCAGTTACAGCAGATTCCAGTCGATCAGTTATCCAGATTGATCATTAATCAGGAACTTTGGTCACAATTGAATGAATTGCAGCAGCAAACCATTCGTACGCTTCACCTGAAACAGTCTCAATTGATGCAACTGCAAAAAGGGGAGTTAGCTGGTGGCTATCGTTATCTTGCAGCCTGTCACGATCTGGAAGCATTAAAACATGCAGAAAACATAGGCTGTGAAGCAGCTTTACTCAGCCCGGTACTGGCAACAGAAACACATCCTGATACCGCAGCTTTAGGCTGGGAAAAATTTAAACAGATGGCTGAACAGGTACAGATTCCTGTATTTGCCTTAGGCGGTATAAAAGCTGAAGATCTAGACCATGCTCAAAACCAGCATGCTTATGGGATTGCAGGGATCCGTTATGTTTAAGTCAGAAACTTATTATAAATAACCGGGCTCACGCCAGGGCCTTAAAATTTCTTTAAGGCCTGCTGAGCTTGCTGAATGGCTTTGGTGTTTTTTTGCAGTTGAGCTGCTTTCAGGCGCACCTGCCAGAGCTGCTTTTTCATTGCATTGGTCTGCGCATAGCTCAAACCACGTAAGGCGAAAGCATCTGCACGGGCCGGCTGGTTTTTACGGTTTGCGATCAAGCCAAGATACAGATAAGTTTCTGAAGCTTGGGGCGCCAAACGCTGAGCTTGTACTGCAGAAGTTTCAGCTTGATTATATTGCTGCTTGCTATAGGCCTGCTGAGTTTGCTGCATCAATTTTTTAAATGCAGGTAAGTTACGTCCATCATCAAACTTTTGTGCCTGAGGCTTTTGCTCAGGGATCACAATCTTCTGACGTTTAATCTCCGGTCGATCATAGGGCGTAATCACTACACCATCAGGTGTAGAGGATTTTGGTTTCTGCTGAACCGGAGGTTTAGTAGGAGCCGCAGGCTGTTCTGGCTCCGACATGCTTTGGCAGCCCACCAGACCGAGGATGAGCAGACCAGGAATCAATTTTCTTAACATAAACATAGACTCAATTATTGGCTATAACTTCCACTCGCGATAATACGGGTTTGTTTAGCAACTTCGCGTTCTATTTCTGTTTCACTTTCTTGTATATAACGACTGAGATCATCATCTTCCTCATCTTCTGGTGAAGGTTCTGAATCAATCGTATAAGGTTCAGTGGCGTAATGCGAGATGCCACAAGCAGTTGCCTGATTAGGCAAGGCATGACGTGAAATCGGAATATACATGGCACCATCACAGCCTTGGGCAGTCAGTTTACCTGTATAACGGTCCAGCCAGTGCCATTCAATTTCATTAGGCTGAGCCAGATTCACCGGCTTCTGATGCAGCTGTTTCATGACATTGGTCCAGACCGGAAGTGCACCTGAAGAACCGGTTAATCCAGTGACTTTGTTGTCATCCAGACCTAACCAGACCACTGTCATATAGTTGCCAGAATAACCTGCAAACCATGAATCACGGGTATCGTTTGTCGTACCCGATTTACCCGCCAGATTCAGGTTGCGTGGCAAACTGTTATAGGCAGAACGACCAGTACCACTCGACATGACCTGTTGTAAACCATAATTCAGAGCATAGGCTGATGCTGGATCAATCGTCGGCTGAACACTTAAGCTGTAACGTTCAAGCGAGCGGCCATTCGCATCGACTACAGAACGAATCGATTTCACCGGATATTTAAAGCCACCTGTTGCGAAGTTACCGTAAATATTCATCACTTCCATCGGTGACATGTCTACTGCACCTAAATAAATAGATGGATAAGAAGGAATGTCAGAAGTCACACCGAATTTTTGCAGATGGTTAATAAAGGTCGACAGGCCAAATTCCTGTGCCAAACGTACCGCAGACAGGTTATAGGATTGTGACAGGGCAAGAGACATCGGTACTACACCATGTGCGCTACCACTATAGTTTTTCGGTGTCCAGGGTTTGCCATCACTTTGAATGGTGATCTGACTGTCTTCAATTGGACTGGCCCAGTGATAACGATTCGATTCTAGCGCTGTCAGATAAATCACCGGTTTGAGTAATGAACCCACCTGACGCTTGGCATCTAAAGCACGGTTAAAACCGGTAAAGTCCTGGGTAGAACCTACCGCTGCAACCAGTTCGCCATTTTCAGGGTGTGCGACCAGAACAGCGCCCTGCAAATCTTTTAGACGGCCTGGATTGGCTTTGCTTAAACGGGCTACACTTTCCTTAAAGCTGTCTTGAATTCGGGTTTGTGCCAATGGATCTAAGGTTGTGAAAATACGCAGACCCTGGTTGGTTAAATCAGTTTCCTGATATTCGGTACGCAACTGACGGCGAACGATATCCAGAAAATCCGGGAAGCGAGCAGGGCCTAAAGTTGGTTTGGAAATGACGTTCAGCGGACGGGCAGTTTCTGTTTCATACTGATCTTGGGTCAGATTACCCATTACCAGCATATTATTTAGAACCACATCACGACGTTTTTTCGCAAGTTCAGGATTACGCCATGGGTTATACAGGCTTGGACCTTGTACCAGACCGACTAAAAAGGCCTGTTGAGAAATATTCAGTTCACGTAACGGCAAGCCAAAATAAAATTGTGAAGCCAGACCATAACCATTTACGGAATAGTTGCCATTTTGGCCCAGATTCACTTCATTTAAATAGGCTTCCAGAATCTCATCTTTGCCATAATGCAATTCAATCAGCATTGCCATAAAGGCTTCATTCACCTTACGTTTTAAGGTGCGTTCTGGTGTTAAGTAGAAATTCTTGACCAGCTGCTGGGTGAGGGTTGAACCACCTTGACGTTTACCACCAGTAATATTACTTACCACTGCACGTGCAATCCCGCGTGGAGATACACCATGGTGATTGTAGAAATTACGGTCTTCGGTAGCAATTAAAGCGTCAATTAACGGTTTAGGCACTTTATTGAGCTTAATCAGCACACGGTCTTCATTATGCTGCGGGTAAATACCGCCAATCAATAAAGGTTCCAGACGGGCGATCCCGCTAGAAGAGGGCTTGGTCGCACTTACTTCAGCAATCTGATCGCCATTAAAGCTGACTTTCAATACCTGTTCAGGTTCAACGCGATCGCCAAAATCAAAGCCACGGGTATGCACATACATGGTATTGCCAGTGCTGACAAAGCTGCCCGATTTGGTATAGCTGTCTGAACCTTTATAACCCAGTAATTTTAATTCTTGTTGGAAATCCTGCTGGCTGACCGGGGCATTTACATACACTTCCATCGGGCGTGCGAAAACCTTGGCCGGAATATCCCAGCGTTGACCTTCAAATTTTTCACGCACAATATTATCTAATTTAATCAAATAGATACTAAATGCTACAAATGCAGAAATGACTAGAATGGAGAAGATTAAGGCAATGAACCCCATACCTCGTTCAGATTTCATAAATGACGATAAGACCCTGTGAAATTGTGCTAATCATGCGAAGCTTTTCATTATTTTGCAATATTTAATCAATTATTGAGATTAAAATTAAAATTAAACTTCACATTTTCTCCTTAATTTCAATCTATTTCAATTCAATCCTGCACAGCTTTGTCATGTTATAAATTGTCATCCTATTCAAGCTTAATGTTATGATAAGCAGGATTCGAAGCGGAGCGACGACACTGGTGCAAATTTCCCACAAGACATTTCGAAATATCGGGTTGATTGGACGCCCGGATAAATCTTCAGTGGTTGAAACCTTATGCCTGATCCACGATCATCTGCTCAATTTAGGTCTACATCCTGTTTTTGATGCAGATACAGCTGAACTGGTTCCTTATCAGAATACCCAAACAGTTAGCCGCGCCTTGTTGGGCGAAGTGGTTGATCTGGTGATTGTGGTAGGTGGGGATGGTTCACTGTTACATGCAGCGCGGGCATTGGTAAAATACAATACGCCAGTGATCGGGGTGAACCGTGGTCGTTTGGGCTTCCTGACCGATATCAAGCCAACTGAAGTCATCTTTAAACTGGATCAGGTATTAAAAGGTGATTTTCAGGCAGAACGCCGTTTCCTGCTGGAAATGGAAGTTCGCTCCAAAGGTGAAATCATCTATGATGCGATTGCCCTGAATGATGTGGTCTTGCACTCGGGCAAATCGGTACACATGATTGATTTCGAACTGAATATTGATGGACAATATGTCTATCGCCAGCATAGTGATGGTCTGATTGTATCTACACCGACCGGTTCAACAGCCTATGCACTGTCCGGTGGTGGGCCGATTGTGCATCCAAGTATGGATGCAATTGTGCTGGTGCCGATGCATCCGCATACCTTGTCTTCACGTCCGATTGTGGTCGGAGGGCATAGTGAAATTAAACTGATGATTCGTGAAAATCGCGTACTGCCGATGGTGAGTGCGGATGGACAACACAGTGTGTCTTTGAATGTTGGCGATAGCGTCCATATTCGTAAGCATCCCTTTAAACTGAATCTTCTGCATCCGCCGGGTTATGACTTCTATAATGCATGTCGAACCAAACTGGGCTGGAATCAGGACTTCGACTATCTTAAGCAGGATTAAATATGAATATTGAACAAATGCTTGCCGTACTCAATCCTGAGATTGTAGAACGCTTAAGAACAGCCATTGAAATTGGCAAGTGGCCAAATGGTGTAGTGCTGACTCAGGAGCAGCGTCATACCTGTATGCAGGCTGTCTATGCCTGGGAAATGAAAAATCTGCCAGAAACCGAACGTAGCGGTTATATCGATCGTGGCACTAAAGAAGAAGGCGAACAATGTGATGATGATCATCACAAAAATGAGCCGGAATTCAAGCCGATCCGTTTTGTTTAATTGAAACCGAAAAAAAGACCACAAATGTGGTCTTTTTTAATGTCTGTTTTTTGGTTTGATCAAACTGAAAGACGGCTATTCCAGAGTTCTCTGGCTTTTTGCATCGCCGCTTCATAGCTGTCATATTCGCCCATGGTATACAGTGCAATGCCCATAGTTTCAACCACTGCGATTTCCCCATATTCATGTGAGCGTTGACCTTCCCATACTTGCTTAAACACAGCTAGATCCAGCTCTTCTTCAATCGGACTACGGTTGTCAGTCAGTTTTGGTAATTCGTGCTCATAAAGTTCGCCATTCTTAATTCCACAGATTAAAGTTTTGGCATCCGGGTTACGTTCGAACTCACCACCTTCACCTTTAATGACTGCACTATTTTGATAGCCTAACTTATAAGCGGACTGCTGATGTGAACTACGATAAGCAGGGTGGAAAATGGCTTGTAAAGTCGCTTTGGCATTAAATGGATTAATTAGGCGTGCCAGCGTATGAATCGGAGAGCGTAAGCCCATGACATTACGTAGCCCGATCAACTCAGCCAGAATTGGAGAGATCACCTCCAATGGCAGGTAAGCAAAATGTTTGTCTTTAAGCTGCTGTTCCACCTCAACATCATTTTGGCAGATCGGATAGCCTAAGTAGTTAAGTACCTGTTCGGTATAGACCCGATTCAAGGTATGACCTGAAGCACCATGCATCACGATATTATAGCCATGCTTAGCAAGGGTAAGCGCAGCCAGAATGAACCAGGGATAATGTTTGCGTTTACCTGCATAAGATGACCAGTCCAGATCAACATCAAGAGCCTTAAAATTCAGTTGGTCACGGGTCGCCTGCACAAAGCCTGCGAGTTCATCAACAGATTCTTCCTTGACACGTAATAGCATCAGAAAAGCGCCCAGTTGTACGTCCAGTACTTGATTTTTCAGGATCATGCTAAAAGCCTGATAGGCTTCTTCATAGCTTAAAGAACGTGCACCATTTTTTCCCTTGCCAATAATACGAATAAACTGGGCAAAAGGATGTTCGGCATCTTTATAAATATTTCGCTTTGTGGTCATGGGCATAGATCAATCATGTTCATCAAGTATTGGCATATTTTACGCTGATATTGGTATTTCACCTTCTTATTTTGCAGAATTATTATAGTTTTATAAGACTATAGTCTAAGAGGTATTGTTTAGTATTTAGGCAAATTTAACATTTCGGGTTAAACAAAAGTCTAAAAAGCGGTTAAAATTTCACGCAATTCTTGTGTTTGCTTTATCTCCTGATCAATGCACTGACTTTTCTTAAAGATCGGTGTTCCTGTGATTGTTAAATGTACATACACATTCTAATTTCAGTATCAGATTAATTTTTTGATACATAGGCACTTTTTTGTTTCAGACAATGAAGTATTGGACGCTTGTTTTTTAAAAATAAGTGAAAACTGAATATTGCTTCTGGTTAGAAGTATATAGTGAAGTAAGGTTATGGCTAAAAAACCAATTTATAAGTCGCTTTATTTTCAAGTGATTGTAGCCATTATTGCGGGTATCCTCGTCGGACATTTCTCGCCAAGTGGTACACAAATCATTAATGGTGCAGAACAATATGTTCCAGGTCTGGGCGAACAACTAAAGCCGCTGGGTGATGCATTTATCCGTTTAATTAAAATGATCATCGCACCTGTGATTTTCTGTACCGTGGTTAGCGGTATCGCAGGTATGGAGAGCATGAAATCAGTCGGTAAAACTGGTGGTGTCGCGCTACTTTACTTCGAAATCGTATCAACAATGGCGCTGATCATTGGTCTTCTGGTGATTAATATTGCCAAGCCAGGCGTTGGGATGAATGTTGATCCGGCATCGCTGGACACGGCCGGGATTTCTAAATATGTAGAGTCGGGTGCTTCTCAGTCTACCGTTGATTTCTTTATGAATATCATTCCAAATACGGTGGTTGGTGCATTTGCTGAAGGTGAAATCCTGCAAGTCCTTTTATTTGCGATCCTGTTCGGTTTTGCATTACACAAACTGGGTGCACAAGGTAAGCCAGTTCTTAAACTGGTAGATCAGATTTCACATGTGTTCTTTAACATCGTGAACATGATCATGAAACTTGCACCTATTGGTGCGTTCGGTGCGATGGCTTTCACGATCGGTAAATATGGGATCGGTTCTCTGGCGCAATTGGCCCAGTTGATCATCTGTTTCTATATCACCTGTTTGCTGTTTATCTTTATTGTGCTGGGTTCAATTGCACGCTTTACCGGCTTTAGCATTGTCAAGATGATTCGCCTGATTCGTGAAGAGCTGTTGATTGTACTCGGTACTTCATCGTCTGAATCTGTATTGCCACGTATGCTGAAAAAACTGGAGCTGGCAGGTGCTGAAAAGTCAGTGGTGGGTCTGGTCATTCCAACAGGTTATTCGTTTAACCTGGATGGTACTTCGATTTACCTGACAATGGCGGCAATCTTCATTGCACAGGCGACCAATACGCAACTTGATTTGTCTCACCAGATTACCTTGCTTCTCGTATTGCTCATTTCTTCTAAAGGTGCAGCGGGTGTAACTGGTTCAGGCTTTATCGTGATGGCAGCAACCTTAGCGGCTGTAGGTAATATTCCGGTTGCAGGTCTGGCTTTGATTCTCGGTATTGATCGCTTCATGTCTGAAGCCCGTGCCTTGACCAATCTGGTCGGTAACTCTTTGGCAACTCTGGTTGTAGCAAAATGGGTCGGTCAGTTAGATATGGACAAGCTGAACTATGCATTAGCAAATCCGGCTGAAATTGATGAAAAAATGGCGCAAGAAGGCAACAATGCTCATTAAGTTTGAGTTTGTCTTATAGGTCATAAAAAAGGAAGCTTCGGCTTCCTTTTTTATTTTTATCTGACTGTGAAGTTAGCAAAAAAATAAGTCAGGTACATGACAGCCTTTCTAAAAATAGTTAGCCTGTGCACAGGAAATAAAACGATAAACACGATAAGGATAAAAGAATGCTGGCTTACGATGCTGACCTGGAACTTTTCCGCGACAATTTCAAACGCTTTATGAATGAACATGTAGCGCCTTACTATGAACAGTGGGAGCATGAAGGCATGATGCCGCGTTCAGTCTGGAATGCGATGGGTGAAAATGGCTTCTTGTGTGTCGATGTCCCGGAAGAATATGGTGGCTACGGTGTTCCGACTCACTATTCCCTGATGTTGATTGAAGAGTCAGCTCGAGCAGGCTATAGTGCCATCTCAACCGGCCTGTCTTGTCACTCGGATATCGCAGCGCCGTATATCTTGCATATCGGTACAGAAGAGCAGAAAAAATACTGGTTACCGAAAATGGTGTCTGGTGAAGTGGTCGGTGCGATTGGCATGACTGAGCCGGGTGCAGGTTCTGATCTGCAAGCCATGCGAACCAATGCCATCTTGCAGGGTGACCATTATCTGTTGAATGGTTCTAAAACTTTTATCTCCAATGGTCAGCATGCTGACTTAGTCGTATTAGCCGTGAAAACAGATCCACAAGCACGCGCCAAAGGTGTGTCTTTGATGCTGGTGGATACGCATCTGGAAGGCTTTAAAAAAGGCAAGAACTTGGACAAAATTGGTCTGCATTCACAGGATACTTCAGAGCTGTTCTTCGATAATGTCAAAGTACCGAAAGATCAATTGCTGGGTCAGCCAGGTCAGGGCTTCGTCTATCTGATGCAGGAACTCCCACGTGAACGTACCGCTATTGCTGCTACTGCACTGGGCGCCATTCGTGGCTCGATTGATGTAACGACTCAATATGTCAAAGAGCGTCAGGCCTTTGGTCAGGCGATTGGCCAGTTCCAGAATACCCGTTTTGTACTGGCACAGGCCAAGATTGACGAGCTGGCAACAGCAGCTTTCTATAACCAGAATGTTGAGTTGTATATGCAAGGCAAGCTGGATGTTGAAACTGCAGCAGCGCTAAAGAGTTTCTCTACTGATATGCAGATGAAAGTTGCTGACAATCTGCTTCAGCTCTTTGGTGGTTATGGCTATATGACGGAATATCCGATTTCGCGTTTCTTTGTTGATGCCCGCATTCAACGGATCTATGGCGGTACCAATGAAATCATGAAAGAAATTGTTGCACGTGGTCTGCTTGGACGTTAAAAATCAACAGATAAAAAAAGAGTCCGAAATGGACTCTTTTTTTATAGAAAGAATATTCTTGAAATCTAGATATTTTAGTATTTTAAGATTTTAGTACATCCAGACATTCATGAATAAAAATTGGCAAATCATTTGGCACTCGAGATGAAATCAGCTGATTATTGTCATTGACCAGTTCAACATCATAATACGTCGCACCCGCATGTTGTACCCTAGGTGCATGCGCACGGATACTGGTAATGATGCGGTTCTTTAAAACATCGGCTTCACTCAGGAGTAAGGAGGCATCACAAAGACTAAAAATGGTCTTTTTGGCCTCATTAAAAGCCTGAATGAAATGTAAGACTCGCGTATCGTTGGCGAGGGACACTGGTGATTCACCGCCCGGAATGAGCAGGGCATCAAAATCATCAATACTGATATGATCAATTCCCCGATCAATGGTCACACTCGACTGGCCATGTAGTCCATGTACGACTTTTCCGGCATGCAGTTCAATATTACAGACACTGTGCTCTGCAGCAAGTAAGGCTGCAACAGGTTCAGTATATTCAAGATCTTCAAAATTATTCGTTACAAGTACCGCTATTCTTTTTGGCATTATAGGCACCCCCAATATAGTTTTAAATTAGACTAGCGATTTAAGGTTTAAAAAACGTCTCTGCTTTGTAACCAAATAGTGATTTAGTGTAAAAAATCCAATTAAATCAAAGGAAAATGATCAAAAAAACAGTTTTCTATGTGCATTTTATTGTGAACTGTCACTCAGATTTTAAGTAGTTAAACTAGAGGAATCGAGATGGCTTTATTTTTATTTTCTTATGCTTAAAATCGTTATGTAGATTAAGAAATAGTGATATTTCATCTTGATAAAAATCAGTTAAGATGGGCGGGCAAAGTTTACAATTTGATAATGTAAAAGATGCGAAAATGCTGAAAGAAATGTTACCAGATATGACTAAAGCGATGAACGGTTAAAATCAAATCCCTGTTTTTAAGAATTAATCTACTAAAGTTATATTGTGTAACATTTGCAGCGCACTAATTGTTATACTGCACAGATAAGGTTTATGAAGGGCGACATCACGATGATCAACGACGATCAAAACACAACGGCTTCTTTAGATTTGGCTAAAATTCGTGAAGATATCGATTCAGTTGATCAACAAATCCAGCAATTGATTAACCGTCGTGCACGTTTGGCTGAGGCTGTAGCAAAAGCGAAATTCGCATCTGAAGAAAATCCGCTGTTTTACCGTCCGGAACGTGAAGCACAGGTTTTGCGCAATGTTATGGAGCGCAATGAAGGACCATTGTCAGATACGACGATGGCACGTCTGTTCCGCGAGATCATGTCGGCTTGTTTGGCGCTTGAAGCACCGCAAAGTATTGCGTTCTTGGGACCTGTTGGTACCTACACACACTCAGCAGTATTGAAACATTTTGGTCATGATGCTGTGGTTCGTCCATTACCCACCATTGATGAAGTATTCCGTGAAGTAGAAGCGGGCAGTGCACATTATGGTCTGGTGCCTGTTGAAAACTCCTCTGAAGGGGTAGTGAACCACACTTTAGACTGTTTCAAGACTTCGCATCTGAATGTGATTGGCGAAGTAGAATTACCCATTCATCACCAGTTCCTGATCTCTGAAAATACCCGTAAAGACAGTATTAAGCAGATCTATGCACATCAGCAAACTCTGGCTCAGTGCCGTAAATGGCTGGATGCCCATTATCCAGGTGTAGAACGTGTGGCACTCAGTTCAAATGCTGAAGCTGCGCGCCGTATTCAGAATGAATGGCATTCTGCTGCGATCGCTTCTGAAATTGCTGCGAATATTTATAATCTTGAGATTATGCACAGCAATATTGAGGACAATCCAGAGAACACAACACGCTTCCTGGTGATTGGTCGCGAGAAAGTGCCACAAAGCGGTAATGATAAAACTTCATTATTGGTGTCTGCGCATGACCGTGCCGGTGCATTGCTGGAAATTTTAGCTCCATTTGCCAAACACAACATTAGTCTAACCAGTATTGAAACTCGACCTGCACTTCCTGAAAAATGGGCTTATGTATTCTTTATCGATCTTGAAGGTCATATTGAGCAGGAAAATGTTAAAGCTGCGATCGAAGAAATTCGTCCGTTTGTGAAAGAAGTCCGCGTGCTTGGTTCATATCCTGCAGCTGTTTTATAAAAGCAGCCTTTCGTGGTTAGTGCGAGGGTGCTAACCACTGTTTCATCTGTAAATCGGAAGTATAAAATGTCGTTTGTCCCAGCCAATGAAGGCATCTCTAAATTAAAGCCATATCAACCAGGTAAACCGATCAGTGAACTTGAGCGTGAGTTGGGCATCACTGATATCGTAAAACTGGCTTCAAATGAAAACCCGCTGGGCTGTTCAGATAAAGTCAAAGAAGCAGTGGCTGCGGAACTGGCGGAAATTGGTCGTTATCCTGATGGCGGTGGCTTTATCCTGAAAGATCAGATCAAGACACAATTCGGTTTTGATCATAACCAGATTACTTTAGGTAATGGTTCAAACGACTTACTGGAAATATTCGCCCGTGCATTTGTTTCTGAAAAAGATTCAGTGATTTATAGCCAGCATGCGTTTGCGGTATATGCACTGGTGACTCAAGCGATTAACGCTGAAGCGATCGAAGTACCTGCTAAAGGTTTCTCACATGACCTTGAAGCGATGGCGGCTGCGGTAAAAGACAACACCAAGCTGATCTTTATTGCAAACCCGAATAACCCGACAGGGACCTGGTTTGAAGAAGCTGAATTTGAAGCATTCATGCAGAAAGTTCCTGCGAACGTGATCGTGGTGCTAGATGAAGCCTATGTGGAATATTTCCCAGAGAACTTCAATAGCCTAAAATTCCTGAAACAGTATCCAAACCTGATTGTCAGCCGTACGCTGTCTAAGTGCTATGGTTTGGCTGCACTGCGTGTTGGTTTTGCCCTGGCTTCTGTTGAAGTGACTGATTACCTGAACCGTATCCGTCAGCCATTTAACGTGAACCACTTGGCGATGGTTGCTGCAGTGGCTGCACTGAAAGACGAAGCATTCATCGAGAAATCTCGTGAAGTAAATAAAGCAGGTATGGCACAGCTAGAAGCCGGCTTCAAAGCTTTAGGCCTGAACTATGTACCTTCACGCGCAAACTTCATCTTGGTTGATGTACAGGCTGATCCAGCTGAAACATTTAACAAGTTATTGAAAGAAGGTGTGATCGTACGTCCAGTGGGTATTCCAAATCACCTGCGTGTATCGATTGGTACTGAAGCTGAAAATGCCAAATTTCTTGCTGCATTAGGTAAAGTACTTGGCTTAGAGGCGAAAGCTTAAGTTATGTCGCAGCCACTGTTTGAAAAAGTTGCCTTTATCGGACTTGGACTGATTGGTTCAAGCCTGGCGCGTGTCATTAAGGCCGAGCATTTAGCCAATGACATCGTGGCATCGACCCGCTCACAAAAAACCTTGGAAGATGCCAAGGCACTTGGTCTGATTTCAGACGGCTATGCAGATCCTGTAGAAGCTGTTCAAGGTGCAGACCTGGTGGTGCTGGCTTTACCTGTTCGTGCAACGCAAAAGGTATTGGAAACCGTCAAGCCATATCTGGCTGAGGGCGCCATTATCACCGATGTGGGTAGTACCAAAGGTAATGTGGTAGAAGCAGCCAAAGCCGTATTTGGTGAAAATCTACCAGCCGGTTTTGTGCCGGGGCATCCAATTGCGGGTGCAGAACATACTGGTGTACATGCGGGTAAGGTGGATCTGTTCGCTAATCACAAGGTGATTTTGACACCGTTGCCAAGCAGCGGACAATGGGCGGTCGAGAAACTGATTCAACTGTGGCAGGCGGCAAAGGCGGAAGTGATTTGTATGGATGTGGAAAAGCACGATGAAGTGCTGGCACATACTAGTCATCTTCCGCACCTGATGGCCTTCAACTTGGTCGAACAACTGGCCAAGCGCGAAGACAATCTGGATATTTTTCGTTATGCTGCCGGTGGCTTCCGCGACTTCTCGCGTATTGCTGCCAGTGATCCACAAATGTGGCATGACATCTTTTTTGCCAATAAAAAGGCGATTCTCAATGCCGTGGACGGCTTTGAAGCTCAACTCGCGATTATCCGCAAGCTGATTGAAGATGAAGATTCACAAGCCTTAATGGGCTTATTGGGGCATGCGCAGGCTGCGCGTCAGCACTTCAATCATATGCTCGCCAAGAAACCTCTCATGGAGAAAAATAAAGTGACACAACAATTTACCATTCAACCAGGTGCCAAGACGTTCCAGGGTAAATTTACCGTGCCAGGTGACAAATCTGTGTCACACCGTTCCATCATGTTTGGTGCCATCGCTGAAGGCACAACGCATGTGACCGGGTTCCTTGAGGGGGAAGATGCCCTTGCAACTTTACAGGCGTTCCGTGATATGGGTGTAAGCATTGAAGGTCCTAAAAATGGTGAAGTGACCATTCATGGCGTGGGTATGCACGGCCTGAAAGCACCGAAGTCTGCACTGTATATGGGCAACTCGGGTACTTCGATGCGTCTGCTGTCTGGCATGCTGTCAGCACAAAAATTTGATTCTGTCATGACGGGTGATGCTTCACTGTCTAAACGTCCAATGGAGCGTATTGCTAAGCCGTTACGTTTGATGGGTGCACAGATTCAAACTACGGGTGAACGTGGTACACCACCAGTATCAATTACCGGTAATCAAAACCTGAAAGGTATTCAATACGACTTGCCAATGGCATCTGCTCAGGTGAAATCTGGGATTTTGTTGGCAGGTTTGTGGGCAGAAGGTGAAACTTCAGTGACTGAACCTGAACCAACCCGTGACCATACTGAACGTATGTTGCGTGCTTTTGGTTATGACGTAAAAACTGAAGCTAACCGTATTTCCCTGCAAGGTGGTGGTAAGCTGGTCGGAACCAATATCCAAGTACCATCGGATATTTCATCTGCTGCTTTCTTTATGGTCGGTGCAGCGATTACTGAAAATTCAGATGTGACTTTGGAAGCTGTGGGGATTAACCCAACTCGTACTGGTGTCGTCGAAATCCTAAAACAGATGGGAGCCGACATCGCTGTTGAAAATGAACGTATTGCGGGCGGTGAACCGATTGCAGATATTCGTATTCGCGGTACACGTACCTTAAAAGGCATTCATATGCCGGAAGACCAAGTGCCACTAGCAATTGATGAATTCCCGGCATTGTTTATCGCGGCAGCTTGTGCTGAAGGCCAAACGATTCTAACTGGTGCTGCTGAGCTGCGTGTCAAAGAATCGGATCGTATTCAGGTGATGGCAGATGGTCTGAAAACCATGGGCATTGATTGTACGCCAACTGATGATGGCATTATCATTGAAGGTAAGGGCAAGGCAGGTGACTGGTCACCAATCTTTACCGGTGGTGAAATTGAATCGCATCATGATCATCGTATTGCCATGAGCTTCTCAATCGCAGGTCTGCGTAACTCAGGTGAAATTAAGATTGTTGGGACTGAAACTGTCGCAACCAGTTTCCCAACCTTCACTGAACTGACTTCTCAAGCTGGTCTGGCGATTGAAGTGACAGAATAATTCTAAAATTTACATGAAACAGCCAAGCTTTTGCTTGGCTGTTTTGTTTATATTGGCTTATGCTAAAACCATACAACAAAAAAGCCATTTGGATGTAGCAATGCGAAAATTAAAATTTATGGCCAATCCTCAGAGCCAGCAACAATTACAGGGCAGTCAGCAGACTCAGGAATATGTGGCACATCTGCTGACGGAAGAGCTCGGTAAATATGGCTTTAAGACTTTGGCGCAAAGTGGTGCACAAGTGGCCGTAAGTGTCGATGAACATGAGTTGCCATTATCAGTGAGCTGTGAGACACGAGACCAGGAAGGGCACCTGATTTGTGAAATTGCTTCTTATCCGGATGAAGAACAGGACTGGCTGGACCGGATTACAGAACAAAGTTTATTAAATCAGTTGGCACAAGCCGTTGAAGCATCATTGAAAGAACAAGAAAGTTTTAGTGAGTTTGAGTGGAAGAACTAGTTCAACAAATGCAAAGGGTTTTGCCCATACTACAAAGTGAACGTCTTGTTTTAGATTATTTTAAGCCATCTGATGCTGCGGAAGCCTATGCCTCGATTACCCCGAGTCTGACCCGTTTTATGGCATGGGATGCACCGGAATCTGAACAGGTATTTGCAACAGTCTGGCAAAACTGGCTAAACAATATGGCTGATCATAAAGAATATATCTTTGTGATCCGTCATATTGAAAGACATGAATTTATCGGACTATGTGGTTTACATCGACTGCATGATGAAATACCTGAAGTGGGTATCTGGATTCGTGAAAAGGCGCATGGTCATCATTATGGACATGAGGCAGTACGTTGCATTGTGGCCTATGCTTTCAATACATTAGGGATCAAAGCTTTGAGCTATCCGGTAGCCGAAGAAAACTGGGCTAGCCGAAAAATTGCAGAACGTGTAGGTGGAAAAATTACCAACCACCTAGATAAACCTAAATATCGGGCTGTAATTTATGAAATTCATGCTAAAGATTTTATTTCTGAATAAAAAAACCTCATCATTCGATGAGGTTTTTTTTGATCAGCTTAATGCGAGGAAACGGCTCATCGCAATCCGAAGCTGTTTTAAATAACCGGTAAAGAAATGATTTGCGCCAGGCAAGATCGTGACCAGATGACGTTGAGGCTTGGCCCATTCAATCATGTCGGATAAAAGCGTGACATCATCCGCTTCACCATGGATAAATAAAATATCACCTTTGATCTGTGGAGTAACATAGTGACGTAGGCCAGCTACGGTCGCAGTCGGTAGGCCACACAAAATCACTTTTGAAGGTTGCAGTTCAACGGGCAGGGCAGCGTAACACTTGGCCATGACATGTGCGCCAAAACTGAAACCGCCTGCAAAGAAAGGCAGGCCAATATGTTGGCGACGCGCATATTTAATGACTTCAAGTATATCATCCGTTTCACCAAAGCCTTCATCATGCAGACCGGCACTTTGACCAGAACCACGGAAACTTGGACGATAGACAACACAACCACGCTCTAAAAACATTTGTGCCAGTAACACCGGAACCTTATGTTGTGGTGTGCCACCTTGTAATGGATGGGGATGACAAACAATCGCGAATCCTTTCACTTCACCCTGAGGATAATCCACAAAAACCTCAAGTTGGCCAGCAGGGCCTTGGAGGAAGATTGGTTCGGACATAGAAAACCGATAAATTGCAGGAGAATTTTCTATTTTAACGATTATGATAAATAAAAACATGAATTGGAATTAAAATAAGTCTACTGATATAGTTTGATTAATCATTTTTTAACCAGGTTGCTATGCTTGCTTTAATTTCACCAGCCAAGACTTTAGATTACGAAACACCTTTACCTACCGATCAATTTACTCAGGCAAGATTGCTGGAACATTCCCAGGAATTGATAGAAGTTGCCCGCCAGTTATCCGCAACTGAAATTGCCAGCTTAATGAGCGTCAGTGAAAAAATTGCCAATCTGAATGCGGAACGCTTTAGAGACTGGCAGCCAGATTTTGATTTTTCCAATGCTCGTCAGGCAATCTTTGCCTTTAAAGGGGACGTTTATACCGGTCTGGATGCTTACCAGTTAAAGCAGGATCAGATTCATTACGCACAGAACCATCTGCGTATGTTATCCGGCCTATATGGCTTATTGCGTCCGCTGGATCTGATGATGCCTTACCGTCTGGAGATGGGAACCAAATTGACTAACCCACGTGGTGCTCATCTCTATGAGTTCTGGGGACAAACCATTACTGACCTGATCAATCATGATCTGGCAGCAGCAGAGTCTGAAATTCTGGTCAATATTGCCTCTGATGAATATTACAAGGCAGTGAAAGAAAGCAAAATTCAGGCTGAAATCATCAAGCCGGTATTTTTAGATCAGAAAAATGGCAAATATAAAGTCATCAGCTTCTATGCCAAGAAAGCTCGTGGATTAATGGCGCGCTTTATCATTGAAAACAAGATCAAACGAACTGAAGACTTAAAAGCCTTTAATACCGATGGGTATTATTTTGATGCTGAAAGTTCATTAAAAGGTGAGTTGGTATTTAGACGTGATGAGCAGCTAGCTGCTTAAGGTAAAAGATTTACCCAAGGCTGAATGAAGAAATTTTCTTAAAAGTCTTGGGTGAATTTAAGTTTAGCAATATTGAATTGAATAAAAATTAAAAAAAAGGAAGGAACTTCCAAAATATCATTTATTTAGAAGAATTTTTAACAGGAAATGGATAAATTTTTTAGAAGAAAAGCTAAATAAAATAATGAAAGCTATAGGGAGCTTTAAAAGATATTTTTCACTCGATAAATTTATATAGTAAAGACAAATTTCTAAAAAAATAAAAAATAGAATCAATCAATTAATTTCTTTTAATATTCAAAAAATGACTAAAAAATAAAAAAATATGGCTCAGAAAATTATGATTAATTGAATAAGAAGTATAAAAAAACGAAGAATGAAAAGACCCTAAATATTTGAAAAAACTGCATTTTATCGGGTTATTTGTAAACTATGTCACAATTTTATTGTTATTTTGTTAGCATAATTTCAATGCTGTTACATAACTCAACTACAAAAATGAAAATTTATACAATTCCTATTTTTGTGCTGATGGTGGGTTTACTCGGTTATTGTGTTCACCAACAGGCCGAAACAAGAAAACATGAAGAGCTTCATCAGATTCTGAAAGAAGTACAACATTCAACTAAATTGCTGAATGCAAATCGGCCCCGACCTTAATAGATTTGTACTAAGCTCTTTGATTAGGGAAACAGGTAAAAAGATAAAAATAAAATTATAATAAATAAAAGAAAATTTAATAATAGTAGAACTAGATTATATTAATTTTTAATAAAATATAAATTCTAAGAAGCAATCAGAAATCAATGTGTTATAATTTGCAAAAGATAAAGTTAGATCAAATTTACTTAAATTAAGTATTTGATTCTAATGATGAAAAAAGCTGCATAGGGGTTATGCAGCTTTTTTGTTTAGATTGTTTTTTGAGTTTTTCTAGCGCAGTTTTCTTACTGTTCGCTATTGAAACATTTTGACCCGCTAAATGGCGAAGCTGGCATATTCGTTGCTAACAGATCCTTAAAATTCATGAAGTTTTCTATAAAATTTCCTGGATTCGGCGGCATGCTTAAAGCATAAAGTTTACTCAATAGGGGCTAGGTCATGACGACTCCTAATCCATCTTCAGAAAATATGCTGGAACGTCTGTTCAAACTGAGTGAAAACAAAACCAGTTTCCGTACAGAAGTTCTGGCAGGTGTAACCACGTTCCTGACAATGTGTTACATCATTATTGTTAATCCGATGATTTTATCCGAAACCGGGATGGATCATGGGGCTGTCTTTGTAGCCACCTGTCTTGCAGCCGCAATTGGCTGTCTGGTGATGGGGCTAATTGCCAATTATCCAATCGCACTTGCACCGGGTATGGGCCTGAATGCCTTCTTTACCTACTCAGTCTGTCTGGGAATGGGTGTGCCTTGGCAAACTGCATTAGGTGCAGTATTTGTATCTGGTCTGGTCTTCATTGCCATCAGTATGTTCAAAATACGTGAGGCGATTGTCAATGCCATTCCAATGTCACTCAAACTGGCGATTGGCGGTGGTATTGGCCTGTTCCTGGCCCTGGTTGCACTGAAAAATGCTGGCATCATTGTTGATAATCAAGCGACCTTGGTGGGTCTGGGTGATTTGAAACAGCCAACTGTTATGCTTGCGCTACTTGGCTTCCTGTTAGTGGTGGTAATGCATCACTTCAAAGTACGTGGTGCGATCATTATCAGTATTTTGGTAATCACTGCGATTTCTACTGCTTTAGGTTATAACCAGTTCCAAGGTGTAGTGGGTCAAATTCCTTCACTGGCACCAACCTTCCTGCAAATGGACTTTCAAGGTCTGTTTACAGCCAGCCTGATCGGTGTGATCTTCGTATTCTTCTTGGTCGATCTGTTTGACTCTACTGGTACGCTAGTAGGTGTTTCACATCGTGCAGGTTTGTTAAAAGATGGTAAATTGCCGCGTCTGAAAAAAGCATTATTTGCCGATTCTTCTGCGATTGTTGCAGGTGCTGCTTTGGGTACTTCTTCAACTACACCTTATATTGAGTCATCAGCGGGTGTTGCAGCAGGTGGTCGTACCGGTCTGACTGCAGTTGTGGTTGGCTTGCTGTTCATTGCCTGCCTGTTCCTGGCTCCATTGGCTCAATCTGTACCAGGCTTTGCAACTGCACCAGCATTGCTATTTGTCGGTGTATTGATGATTCAGGGTATTGTCCATATTGAATGGGATGATATTACTGAAGCGGTTCCGGCATTCCTGACCATTGTATTCATGCCATTTACGTATTCAATTGCAGATGGTATCGCAATGGGTTTTATCAGCTATGCGCTGATTAAACTGTTGACAGGTAAAGCGAAAACTGTTCCATACATGGTATGGATCATCGCAGTACTGTGGGCATTGAAGTTCTGGATGTTTGGCGGCTAATTTTTGTCGAATATCAAAAGGGTGTAAACTCAGTTTGCACCCTTTTTTATTTTTCTCAGGTTTAATCAGGAGTAGCGATGAACCGTCTTGAATTGATTCAGGCCTTGCCAAAGGCTGAGCTGCATGTGCATATCGAAGGTACCTTTGAACCTGAGTTAATGTTTGCAATTGCACAGCGTAATGAAATTAGCATTCCTTATAAATCGGTTGAGGAAGTAAAGCAGGCTTATAATTTCCATAATCTGCAATCTTTCCTAGATATCTACTACGCGGGCGCCAATGTTCTGATTCATGAACAGGACTTTTATGATCTGGCCTGGGCGTATTTTGAAAAATGCGCAGATGACAATGTCGTGCATACTGAAATGTTCTTTGATCCGCAAACGCATACTGATCGTGGCATTGCCTTTGAAACCGTGATTAATGGCTTGCAGAAAGCCTGCGATGATGCGAAAGCTAAATTAGGCATTACTTCACATCTGATCATGTGTTTCCTGCGTCATCTTAGTGAAGAAGCGGCATTTGAGACATTAGAGCAAGCACTGCCTTATAAAGATCAAATCATTGGAGTAGGGCTGGATTCAAGTGAAGTCGGGCATCCACCATCTAAGTTTGAACGTGTCTTTGCCAAAGCGCGTGAAGCCGGTTTTCTGGTGGTTGCACATGCGGGTGAAGAAGGTCCGGCAGAATATGTCTGGGAAGCTTTGGATTTATTAAAAGTAAACCGTATTGATCATGGGGTACGTTCTGAGGAAGATCCAGAATTGATGCAGCGTTTGATTGCAGAGAAGATGCCGCTTACAGTATGTCCACTTTCAAACCTGAAACTGTGTGTGGTAGATGATATGCAGCAGCATAATATCCGTCGCCTGTTGCAGCAGGGCGTGCATGTCACGGTGAATTCAGATGATCCATCGTATTTCGGTGGTTATATGAATGACAATTTCATTGCCATTGCTGAAGCTTTGGACCTAAGCAATGATGAGCTAAAACAGCTGGCGATCAATTCTTTTGAAGCTTCATTTATTTCTGATGCTGAAAAACAGAAATGGATCAGCCTGATTCAGGCACTCGTTTAAAATATCATTCCAGTAAATTTGTTAGCCCAAAGAGGGTGGAGTTCGCTCTGCCTTTTTATTTAATCTGATCTGTGAACCAAAGATGAAATTAAAATTCCTGTGGCCTGTTCTGGCTGTTAGCTTAATCAATCCTGCTTGTGCAGATACCTCAATGACTCAGAAAGCCCTGAAACCTGTGATTGAATATCAGTGTGGCCAAGAGCTGAAAGATTCCAAAGTCTGGAAAATGGGTACTTATTTCATGGCTGAAGCCAATAAACAGCATTTACAGCAAAAAGTATGTGGCTGTGTAGGTGAGCATGCCTTGGAAGGTGTTCCGGCTAAAACCCTGTTAAAAGCAACCGTTGATGAAGAAACTAAAAAAGAGCTGACCCGTAAAGCAATTGCCAATAGCTTAAAAGGCTGTATGGGCGAGTTTATCAATTAAGGATTTTTGGGTGCTGGCTTATTCAGGCCTTACCCTTAAATTAATAGTGAGTCTTCTTTCTGTGATGGCTGTGAATCTGGCTGTGCGCAGATTAGACATCATGGCGCATTTTTAGATTTCTTATTGCGATAAACTTCGGCACAATAGCTGCATATTTTAAAAGTTGAAAAAAGGATAAAATCCGTGAAAAAATTATTGGCTGTTGTTGCTCCATTAGCACTTGTTCTTTCTGCCTGCGTAGCACCCCAAGGTACAGGCACCCCAACTCAAGCAAGTACAGGTCAGCAACTCGGTTCTGCAGCCATTAAAATTGCCATCAATGCAAAATGTGTTACTGAACTAAATAATATTCCGGCTTGGCAAACTGCAACACGTTTAATGACAGAAACACAAAAACAGAATATCCAGTCTGAAATTTGTGGTTGCGTGAGTGAAAAGGCACCACAAAACGTGACTGCGGTAGATTTGGCGACTGCAGCAATTGACCCAGCAGCACGTGCAACTATTGTAGGCAATGTCGTTGCAAATACTATTAACGCTTGCGTGGCTGAAGCGGTAAACTAAGTCAAAATCAAATTTGAATAGGCTGACTGGTTCAGCCTATTTTTTATGGGAAATAAAATGAATATTGCTGGTGTAGATGAAGCAGGGCGTGGGCCATTAGTAGGATCGGTGGTCGCTGCGGCTGTGATATTGGATCCGAATAACCCGATTGAGGGCTTAAATGATTCCAAGAAGCTAAGCGAGAAGAAGCGCGAAAAACTTTTTATTGAGATTCAGGAAAAAGCACTGGCTTGGGCCATCGCTGAAGCCTCTGCGGCAGAAATCGACGAGCATAATATTTTGCAGGCCTCTTTGCTGGCAATGCGCCGCGCTGTGGAAGCATTAAGCATTCAGCCGGAACATGTACTGGTCGATGGCAACAAGATTCCTCAAGGCCTTGCGATGAGCTGTGATGCCGTCGTAGGTGGGGATGCCTTGCATCCTGAAATCTCGGCAGCCAGTATTCTGGCAAAAGTGACCCGGGATCGCCAGATGGTGGAGATGGATCAGAAGTATCCGCAATTTGGCTTTGCCAAGCATAAGGGTTATCCGACCAAAGCACATTTTGAAGCGATAGCGTTACATGGGGTAATTGATGAGCACCGTCGTAGTTTTGGACCGGTGAAAAAAGTGCTGGCAGCGTTACTTGATCAGCAGCAGGCGGGATAAAGTCTGATTATTTTGCTATGCAGTTGAAAATTAGGCAAATTAAAAGCGGCTTAAACGCCGCTTTTATATTCATACAAAATTAACGGTTAAAGTTATTTTGTGTCTGGTTATCATCTTCATAAGAAGAAGGCTGATAATCCTGGTCAATATGCTGAAGATGTTCATGCATTGCACGTTCATGCTGGATACGCTGGTAAATCTCTTCACGGTGTACAGAGACTTCTTTCGGAGCATTTACCCCAATACGAACCTGGTTGCCTTTTACACCAAGTACAGTCACGCTGACTTGGTCTCCGATCATTAAAGTTTCCCCGACGCGTCGAGTCAAAATCAGCATGTTTCTCTCCTTGCAAAATGCAAAACCTGCAATCTATTGAATGTAATAAAAAAACACAACCTAAAATTATATAATTAAAGTTTGAATAGAAAGTCCTGTCCATGAAATGAAGAGGTTAACTATCCAGGCTGTTGAAAATCCTTAGGCTTAATATAACAGAGCCACTATAAAAAAAACTATAGTGGCCCTGCATTTTTGTAGAGATTTAATGAAATACTGTCAGACAATGACGGTATTTTGTAGTTCTCTTAAGCGCGTGCGCTAGATTCACCATGTTCACGGTCTAAACCGAACGCAGTGTGAAGTGAGCGAACTGCAAGCTCAAGATAATTCTCTTCGATAATTACTGAAATCTTGATTTCAGAAGTAGAGATCATCAGGATATTGATGCCTTCATCAGCAAGGGCAGTGAACATTTTGCTCGCTACACCAGCGTGAGAACGCATACCTACACCTACGATAGACACTTTTACGATGTCATCACGAGTTGCAACTTCACGTGCGCCAATCGCTTGAGCAGTTTCTTCAAGGATTTTTTTGGCTTTAGCAAGTTCACCGCGGTTTACAGTAAACGTGAAATCAGTTGTACCATCTTCTTCAACGTTCTGGATAATCATATCCACTTCGATATTGGCATCACCAATTGGTTTAAGAATTTTAGATGCAATACCTGGCTCATCTGGAACACCCAGAATAGTCAGTTTAGCTTCGTCGCGGTTGAACGCGATACCAGAGATAATTGGCTGTTCCATGTTGTCTTCCAGTTCAGTAGTAATAAGAGTTCCGACGTTGTTTTTGAAGTCTTCGTCAAATGCGCCATCATTGTCATTATCGAAGCTTGAGAGTACGCGTAAAGGCACTTGGTACTTGCCTGCAAATTCTACAGAGCGAATTTGAAGAACTTTAGAACCTAAAGATGCCATTTCCAGCATTTCTTCGAAAGAGATACGGTCTACTTTTTTCGCTTTAGGCGCAACACGAGGGTCAGTCGTATATACGCCATCAACGTCTGTGTAAATCTGACATTCATCCGCTTTAAGCGCTGCAGCAAGTGCGACACCTGAAGTATCAGAACCACCACGGCCTAAAGTTGTGGTATTGCCATCAGCATCAAAGCCCTGGAAACCAGCCACCACGATCACGCGGCCTGCATCCAGGTTTTCAGTCAATACATCGGTATCAATAGATTCGATACGTGCTTTGGTGAATGCACTGTCAGTTTTAATACCAACCTGGCGACCAGTTAAAGATTTAGCTTCAACGCCAATTGAATTCAGCGCCATAGCTAACATGGAAATCGTTACCTGTTCACCCGTAGAAACCATTTGGTCAAGTTCACGTGGGTCAGGGGTTTCGGTAATGGCTTTCGCGAGAGCAAGCAAGCGGTTGGTTTCACCACTCATAGCAGATACGACTACAACCATCTTGTGGCCATGGTCATGCCAGCGCTTCACACGACGAGCAACATTGAGAATGCGCTCGGGAGTACCCATTGAGGTACCGCCATATTTTTGAACGATTAATGCCATAGTTGTTCCATATAAACCATGACCCTGATTTTCCGATCAGGGTCAGTTACACAAAATGAAGTTTTTATTTTGCTTCAAGCCAAGCTGCTAAATCAGCCATCACTGGAGCAAACTTCTCGTTAAGTGGCGCGCCACCTTGTGCCAAGTCAGGTTTACCACCACCTTTACCACCTAGCTCAGTTGCCAAGTGTTTGATGATGTCACCCGCTTTAATAGAAGCAGTAAAGTCTTTAGCTACAGATGCAATCAAGCTAACCTTGTCACCCTCTACACCTGCAAGAACAATGACTGCATTTTCTAATTTTGATTTCACACCATCGTGCAGGTTACGTAGTGCTTTCGCATCCATACCCTGAACAGTCGTGATTAATGTTTTACGACCAGCAAGCTCTTGAACCTGGCTTAAAAGTTCACCGGCTTGTAGGCTTGCCAATTTTTGATTCAGCTGTTCGATCTGTTTTTGCAATTGATGCGCAGTGTCCACCACAGCTTCAACTTTTTCGACTGTTTGATGGTTCTGTGCTTTTAACAAACCATTGATATATTGAACATCACGATCGACTTTCTGTACGGCTTCAACCGCTTTAGTACCGGTTACGGCTTCAATACGACGTACACCTGCTGCGACACCACCTTCAGAAGTGATTTTGAACAGACCGATGTCACCTGTACGTTTCACGTGAATACCGCCACACAGCTCGATTGAGAAGTTTTTTTCGTCAATCACTGAACCCATAGACAATACGCGAACTTCTTCACCGTATTTCTCACCGAACAGCATCATCGCACCTTTGGCTTTCGCAGATTCGATGTCGAGCAGTTCAGTGGTAACAGGCGTGTTGGCAATCACTTCGGCATTTACCAGACGTTCAATTTCTTGCAGTTGCTCAAACGTTACAGGCTGATCGTTAGCAAAGTCGAAACGTAATACGTCAGACGCAACCAATGAACCTTTTTGTTGTACGTGTGAACCCAGGATTTGACGTAGGGCAGCGTGTAGCAAGTGAGTTGCAGAGTGGTTACGTGCAGTTGCGGCACGAATGTCGGCTTTAACCGTTGCTTCCACGTTTTGAGTAACTTTCAAGTTACCCATAGTCACGATACCTTGGTGAACGAATGCACCACCAGATTTTTTGGTATCTTGAACTTCGAAAATACCGGTATCGTTTTTGAAGAGTCCTGTATCACCGATTTGACCACCGCTTTCTGCATAGAAAGGAGTCTGGTTAAGAACGATTAATGCTTCGTCGCCTTCAACCACTTCGTCAACCTGTTCGTCATCTTTATAGATTGCGATGATTTGACCTTGACCTGCTGTTGCGTCATAACCTTCAAACTGAGTTTCGCCTTCAACTTTAACAACGCTGTTATAGTCGATTGCGAATTTACCTGCATCACGTGCGCGTTGACGTTGTGCAGCCATTTCTTTCTCAAAACCAGCTTCATCAATGGTTAAGTCACGTTCACGTGCGATATCTGCTGTAAGGTCAGTTGGGAAGCCATAAGTGTCATAAAGTTTGAATACGATTTCACCCGGAATCACAGAGCCTTTCAGATTTGCCAGTTCGCCTTCAAGCAATTTCAGACCTTGCTCAAGTGTTTTAGCAAACTGTTCTTCTTCTTTCAGCAAAGCGGCTTCGATACGTGCTTTGTTTGCTTCAAGTTCAGGATAAGCTGCGCCCATCACATCAATTAAAGGCTGAAGCATTTTGTGGAAGAATGAACCAGTCGCACCCAGTTTGTTACCGTGACGAACTGCACGACGAATGATACGACGCAGTACATAACCACGGCCTTCGTTAGAAGGGTTCACGCCATCTGCGATCAGGAAGCAGCATGAACGTGCATGGTCAGCAACCACTTTAAGAGAAGCAGGGTATTCAACCGGTTTGTTTTCAGCTTGTGCTTTCGCTTCAATGTCTGAAGTATCTAGACCAATGATTTCAGCAGCAGCTTTTAACAGATTTTGGAACAGGTCGATTTCATAGTTAGAGTTGACATGTTGCAGAACCGCAGAAATACGCTCAAGGCCCATACCGGTATCAACAGAAGGTGCTGGAAGAGGGTGCAGGACGCCATCCGCAGTACGGTTGAACTGCATGAATACGTTGTTCCAGATTTCGATGAAACGGTCGCCATCTTCTTCAGGTGTACCAGGCAGGCCACCCCAAATGTGCTCACCGTGATCATAGAAGATTTCAGAACATGGACCACAAGGACCAGTATCGCCCATTGCCCAGAAATTGTCTGATGCGTATTTTTCGCCTTTGTTATCACCAATGCGGATAATACGGCTGGCATCTAGACCAACTTCTTTATTCCAGATATCAAACGCTTCGTCATCAGTGTGATACACAGTTACGTACAATTTGTCTTTAGGCAGTGCCAGCCATTTGTCGCCGGTCAGAAATTCCCAGGCAAATTTAATCGCATCACGTTTGAAGTAATCACCAAACGAGAAGTTACCCAGCATTTCAAAGAATGTGTGGTGACGAGCTGTGTAGCCAACGTTATCTAAGTCGTTGTGTTTACCACCTGCACGTACACATTTTTGTGAAGATGTTGCACGAACGTAGTCACGTTTTTCCAGACCCAGGAAGCAGTCTTTAAACTGGTTCATACCAGCATTGGTAAACAATAATGTTGGGTCGTTGGCAGGAACCAGAGAACTCGACGCGACACGTGTATGCCCTTGCGATTCAAAGTAGCTTAAAAAAGCTTCGCGAATTTCAGCTGATGTCATAAAACGAGTACTCACAACCAAGTCACTCCATAATTTCCGATTTGGCTAAAAACATCACAGTCTGACAAGAAGGTTGGTTCTCTGCTGCAATGCGGGGCTTAAATATTTAAAAACGCCAAATTATAACGGAAAATGCCTGTTCAACCAATGATTTTCATATTTATAGATCATAAAACTATAAGGAATGAATATTAGAAAAATCAGAAAAATGCCCTGCAAAATCAAAAGCTATTGTCATTACAGCAATTTATCTTAATTCTCGCTGATAGAAAGACTGGATTACTTCAAGCAAAGCATGAATTTTTCGATGAAATATTGGACATTCTGTGTAATTTTTAGTGGATTTAGCTGAATAGTTATCAGTCAGCTGGATAATTCCATTAATATAGGCGCACAAAGTTTTATGCCGCAGTAGGGAACGTCGATGCAACGTATCGCAATTAATGGTTTTGGACGAATCGGACGCAATGTGTTGCGTGCATGGTTTGAGAATCCGAAAGATTTTAATTTTGACATCGTTTCCATTAATGACGTTGCCGACGTTGAAACCTTATTGCATCTATTTAAATATGATTCTACTCATGGTCGTTTCCCGGGGCAGGTTGATCTGACGTATGAAGATGAGTATGCCTACCTGCATGTCACTTATCGCGATGCTTATCAGAAAGTTCAGGTTTTAAGACAAGCCAATCCAATAGAAATGCCTTGGCATGAACTGAATATTGATGTGGTATTGGAATGTACCGGCCTGTTCCGTTCGCGTGAGGCTGCGACTCAGCATATTACTGCCGGGGCAAAACGGGTCATTATCGGTGCTGCACCGTTTGATACAGTGGATGCCGCAATTGTCTATGGCGTCAACCATCGAGATGTCAAAGAAAGTGACCAGATTATTTCCAGTGTTTCCTGTACTACGCAGGCATTGGTACCGCTAGTCAAAATCATTGATGATGCCTTTGGGATTGAAACTGCACTGATGACTGAAATTCACGCGGTGACAGCGGATCAGTCAGTACTGGATCATGCCCATCGTGATTTAAGACGTGCCCGTGCTTCCGGGCAAAATATTATTCCAACCACATCTTCAGCTTTGGGTGCTTTAAAACGCGTAATGCCGAAGATGGAGAACCGGATTGATGGTTATTCGATTCGCGTGCCAACCATTAATGTCGCAGCAATTGATCTGACTTTTATTTCTCAGTCACCCATTACTGATCATCAGTTGAATGAAGTATTAATGAACGCTGCACGTCAGGATTTTGCTGAAATCATGTCTGTGACAGATGAGCCTTTGGTCTCTAGCGATTTTAATCATTCGCCTTACTCATTGATTGTGGATCTGACCCAGACCATGGTGGTGGGGCATCAGGCTAAAGTATTTGCCTGGTATGATAATGAATGGGGTTATGCCAATCGGTTACTGGATCTCTGTGAATCCTTTTATACAGATTAAGCTATTTTGAAAACATCCCAAATGGGGTGCTTTTTTATGCAAGATTAAAAAATTAGAGGAAAATGAATAAGAACTTGGACGTAATTGATCGAAAAGCTCCGGATTTATGCCGAATATTTCTATGATCTGGATATTTTTTCGTTAAGATAAAGATAATTAAATGGAATAAGAGCAAGCACATGATGTTGATCTGGGGATTTATTATATTACTAACCTTGGCTGTAATCTTTTTGATCTGGCTGCAATTTAATAATAATGAGAGTTCACAAAGTGTGGAAGGCGTGCCAGTTGAGGAAAAAGTGGCGCATCTGGAAGAAAATTTAAAAAAGACCTTGGAAATTATGCAGGATCTGGCGAAAAAGATGCATGTGCAGCAGGAAGTACTGGATCAGACTACAGCCAAACTGCAAAAAGTTGAACTGCAAAATGCAGAACTGGTAAATCTGCTCGCTAAAGTAGTAGAACCAAAGTCATAAGACCTTTTTATGCTGGCCTAGCCTTATATAAAGGATTTAAACCAGTAACGTTCTTAAAATAACTGCCGAGGCCATGCTAATCAAAATGGTCGGCAGCATGCCAAAGCGTGATGCAACGAATAGTGTCACCATTATAGCGATCAGATCAGCTGGATCATCTCGTAAAAAATATGGGGTGATCATCGAAATCAGTACACAACCCGGAATCACTTCCAGAATTTTACGCTGACGTTTGCTCAAAGTTTTATTTTTGAGTAGGACATAGCTAAGTATCCGAGTGCAGTAAGTCGTTAGCGCCACCAATAAGATGGCGATAAAAGTGCTCATCTGGATCATGCTTCATTCTCCTGAATGAGCCAGAAGGCAGAGGCAATGCCTGCAAGCGCACCAATCAGCACATACCAGTTTCCCGGTAGATAGCTATAAGCCAGTGCAGCACAAATACAACTGATTAGCCAAGGTCTGGCTTCAATAAAGCCTTTCCACATACCTTTCAGCAAAACCAGCATAATGGCGGGGAAAGCCATATCAAAACCAAAACGGTTAATATCACCTAGCACAGGTCCAAGCAGGGCACCGAGTGTCGTAAAGCCGACCCAGGCCAGATAAAGAACAATACATAGCCCGGCATAATAAGGCAGACTAAAAGCATATCGATAACCAAACTGTGCCAGTCGACGCTGTGCATCGGTCAGGCTTAAGGCCCAGTTTTCATCGACCATAAAGAATAATGCCGGAAAGACTTTTCGATTTGGAAGATGTCTTAAATAAGGTACTAAACTGGCACCGAGCAGAATATAGCGGCTGTTAATGAGAAAACTAATAAAGATTAAGGTAAGCAGATGCGGTGGATCAGTCCAGGCTTCTAAAACTGCAAACTCGGAACCGCCAGCAAAGTTCAGCCCGGTCAGCAAGGGAACCTCAAGCAGGCTAAAATCTTTTTGTGCTGCTGTTGCGCCCAAGACTAGCGCGAGAGGAATTACACCTAATAATAAAGGTATGCAGTCTTTCACACCACGCTAGAATTCACTCAGAGGAGTGGCATCAGAAGGCGTTATACTTGGCTGAAAGGGAGGCATGAGATGATCGGGTTTTATTCTAGAAGGAGAAGGAAAGTTTATAAGAAATACAGAAGTCTTTGCAGTCCCTTTAAACTCTACCAGAATGGTGCTGTTTTCTTGGTCATTTAAGTTCCCATATTAGGTTTTTGTATAGGATTATTTTTAAGCATCTAGTACTGATATCTTATAAATTTTTACCCTTGGATAGATGAGGATTGAATCAAGAATAAGTTTTTCGTCATTGTTTTGGTTAGGGAAATATATTAGAAAATCAAGTTGATATGTTGGTTATTAAATTTTATTCAGCCTATTTTCTCTTGATAAGAGGGAGATGGTTTGGTTTATCTATCTAAGTCCTTTGTTCAGTCAGAGAAAATTATCAAAATTGCGATGCACAGCCTAAACGATCGTGCTAGACTAGGAGAAATCGGGTGTGCTCCCGATTTTTTTATGCGGTTTATTCCGCGCTGACAAGAATTTAGGTTTACAACATGCCCATTTCAGAGACATGGTTATTACCTGATGGTGTAGCTGATGTATTACCAGAACAAGCGCAAGTCATCGAAAGCCTGCGCCGTCAATCACTGGATTTCCTCGCATCTCGAGGTTATCAGCTGGTGTACACGCCATTTATTGAATACATTGAATCTCTATCTTCTCTCTCAGAATCGAATCAGGATTTAGACTTAGCCACTTTTAAAGTGATCGACCAGCTGTCTGGCCGCTTGCTTGGTGTGCGTGCCGATATGACACCACAAGTGGCTCGTATCGATGCGCATGTACATCCAGTGGAAGGTGTGGCTCGTTATTGTTATGCGGGTACGGTTTTACATACGAAACCTCAAGGATTTAATACCACACGTGCACCATTGCAGTTAGGTGCAGAATTATTTGGTTCAGACAGCATTGACGCTGACGTGGAAATGGTTGACTTGATGATCAGCCTGATTCAGGAAGCAGGTCTGGCCGACGGTATCCACCTTGATTTAGGTCATGTGGGGCTGTTCCGTAGTCTGATTGCACAAGCGGGTTTAAGTAAGGCAACCGAACGCCAATTGTCTGATCTTTATCAACGTAAAGCGTTGCCAGAATTAGCTGAATTTACTGCAAATCTTAAGTTTGGTTCAGACTTCTATACGCTTGGCCGCTTTGCAAGTGATCTGGATGCCTTAAAAACGAATTTAAGTGCTGAAGTATTAGAAAATCCAGCCTTCAAACAGGCATTTGATGCACTGCAAACCACCAAAAATGAAGTTCAGGTGCGCTGGCCGAATCTGCATATTGGGATTGATGTCGTCGAGTTACGTTCATACCATTATCACACCGGCCTGATGTATGCAGTTTATGCACCAAACCGTGCTGCGGCACTGGCACAAGGTGGCCGTTATGATGGCATTGGTGAGCATTTTGGTCGTGCACGTCCGGCAACTGGTTTCTCTTGTGACTTATATGCTTTAAGTGCAGGCAAGTTTGCTACAGCTAAAGTTGTGGTAGCACCTAAGGGTACAGATGCTGCGCTGTTAAATGCGATTCAGGCAACCCGTGCACAAGGCTTAAGTGTAATTCAGTTATTAGGTAATGATGATTTAAACTCAGTACCGTATGCAACTCACCAGCTGGTGAATGTGGACGGTGAGTGGACCATCAAAACGATTTAATCGCTTTAATTGTTTTACTCAGTGTTCATGTCGCTGAGTGGGACTTTCAACTTTAACAGCATGATGTAATGAGGCTATTATGGGCAAGAATGTTGTGGTACTTGGTACCCAATGGGGCGACGAAGGTAAGGGTAAGATCGTCGACCTGCTCACAGATCAAGCGGCTGCAGTAGTTCGTTATCAAGGCGGACATAACGCAGGTCATACTCTCGTGGTTGGTGGTAAGAAAACTGTATTACACCTCATTCCATCAGGTATTTTACGTGAAAACGTATTGTGCTTAATTGGTAATGGTGTGGTTCTTTCACCTGAAGCGCTCATCAAAGAGATGGATATTCTTGAAAAAGAAGGCGTGCCAGTACGTGAACGTCTACGCATTTCTCCAAACTGTCCATTGATTCTTCCACACCACATCGCACTTGACCAAGCTCGTGAGAAAAAACGTGGTAATGCGAAAATCGGTACAACTGGTCGTGGGATTGGTCCTGCTTATGAAGATAAAGTAGCGCGTCGTGCAATCCGTGTTGCTGACCTGGTACGTGGTGGCGAACATCTGAAAGCTCAGCTTGAAGAATTGCTTGAATACCACAACTTCCAATTGACTCAATTCTTCGGTGTTGAAGCAGTTAAAGTTGAAGACGTACTTGCGCTTTGCGACGAATGGCGCAAAGTGATCGAGCCTATGGTTATGGACGTGACTGGTGAACTTCACGCTTACCGTAAAGCTGGCAAGAAAATCATGTTCGAAGGTGCACAAGGTTCATTGCTTGACGTTGACCACGGTACATATCCGTACGTGACTTCTTCAAACACGACTGCTGGTGGCGTAAGCTCAGGTTCAGGTCTTGGTCCATTACACCTTGACTACGTTCTTGGTATTACTAAAGCGTATACTACTCGTGTAGGTTCAGGTCCATTCCCAACTGAGTTGGTGTATGACGCTGCAACAGATACAGGTGATGCAATTGGTAAACACCTGGGTACTGTAGGTTCAGAATTTGGTGCGTCTACTGGCCGTCAACGTCGTTGTGGCTGGTTCGATGCTGAAATCCTGCGTCGTTCAGTAGAAGTGAACTCACTGTCTGGTATTTGCTTGACTAAACTTGACGTTCTTGACGGTTTGGAAGAAGTGAAAATCTGTGTAGGTTACGAAGCTGCTGATTCTGGCTGTGTTGGTTCTTCTGATGCGCTTGCATTTGAAACTTTAAAACCAATTTACGAGACTATGCCAGGCTGGAAAGAATCTACTTTCGGTGCGAAATCACTAGATCAATTGCCACAAGCGGCAATTAACTATGTGAAACGTCTTGAACAATTGATTGAATGTCCAATCGACATCATTTCAACTGGTCCAGACCGTGAAGAAACCATTATTCTTCGCCATCCGTTTGATGCTTAATCCTTTAAGCTGAAAATGATAAAAACCCTGTGATTTCACAGGGTTTTTTATTTGGAAAAGCTTATAAAAATGATTGAAAACCTGTTTGGATTCTTTATGATGTTTTGACCTTATATATTTGAGAAGGTCATGAAATATAAAAATTTATTGGCGGGGATGGTCATTGCGACCACATTAACGGGGTGTACTACGGTTGCAGATTTGATGGGAGCTGATTCAGCTACATTAAATCTGAGTGCAGCACAAAGCTATAATCAGATGCTGACAGAGGCCAAGCAGAAACAGATTCTGGATACGACTTCTGCCACCTATAAAAAAGTAAATCGGGTTTTCCTGAAAATGAAGCCGTATGCGGATCAACTGAATCAGACTGGGCAGAAGTTTGACTGGCAAGTGGCTGTGATCAAATCTAACGAGATTAATGCCTATGTCGCACCAGGTGGCAAGGTGGTGTTCTATACGGGTATTGTCGACACACTAAAACTTACAGACGATGAAGTTGCTGCCATCATGGGACATGAAATGGTGCATGCGCTTGAGGAACATTCTAAGAATAAGGTAGGAGCGCAAGCACTGACTGATCTGGCAGTAAGTATCGGTAGCAAGTACGTCGGGCAGTCCGCTGGTGGTTATGGCGGGCTACTGCTGGATATGGGTGCTCAATTTGGTGTGGGCTTGCCATTCTCACGTAATCTGGAAAGCCGTGCCGATAAAGGCGGGCTCATGCTGATGGCACGAGCAGGCTATAACCCGAATGCAGCGATTACGTTGTGGCAAAAAATGAATGCACAAGACAGCCGTGGCAATAGCGTCCTGAATAAATTTACTTCTACGCATCCAACGAATGATGACCGAATTGCAGCCTTGCAACAGCTGATGCCTGAAGCGATGACGGTATATAAGGCTAAGAAATAATTTCGAAACTCAGGACTAAAGTCTTAACGGCAAGTGCTGTGCAGTGGCATGGCGCTTGCTAGAATAAAACAAAATAAAATATGAGTATGCAGGATGCATAAAAATATCTCGGGAACGATGTTCTATTCCTTGTTATTCGCGATGGGTGGCGCACCGACCATTGCGATGCTGATTATCCGTGCCCAAACTCGGGATCCTGACATTATTTACGGTGCATTTATTGGCTTGAGTGTGATCATTGCCTGTGTATTGGTACCGGTCATCTTGTTACAGAATGCTTTTCTATTTTTTAAGCGTAAAAGTGAAATTTTAGAAGAAAAAATTAAACCTTTGTGTTATTTATATTTAGGTTTAAATATTGTCTGTCTGATTTATTGGCTTGCGATACAGTATTGGGGTTAAAATTACATAAAATATAACAAGATGAAGTAATTGTACATTTAGTTGATCCGGCCTTTAACTTATAATTTTTTACAATGTAAATTAACCTTTTGCTTATGGTGGAGTCACTATAATGAAAAATAAATTCTTGTTAGGTATGGGTGCAGCCGCAGCCATTACTTTGTCTGGTTGTACAACTATTGCCGATATTGCAGGTGCAGATACTGCGACTTTAAATGCTTCAGCCAGCCAAAGCTACAATGCCATGGTGGCAGACGCTAAAGCGAAAGGCCAGCTGGATACCAGTTCAGCGACATACAGTCGTATTAATGCTGTTTTTAACCGTTTAAAACCTTATGCCAACCAGCTGAACCAGACGGGTACTGCATTCCAATGGCAGTTGGCCGTATTGAAATCTGATCAGGTCAACGCTTTTGTGGCACCTGGTGGTAAAGTGGTGTTCTATACCGGTATCGTGAACAAGCTGAATCTGACCGATGCTGAAATTGCAGCCATTATGGGTCATGAAATGGTCCATGCCCTGGAAGAGCATGCGAAACAGAAACTTGGTGCACAAGCCCTGACTGATCTGGCATTGGGTATTGGTTTAAATGCAGCGGGCGTAGGACAAGGTGGTGCTGCAGTGGCACAATTGGGTAGCCAGATTGGTATCGGCTTGCCTTACTCACGTAACCTGGAAAGCCGTGCTGATCAGGGCGGTTTAACTCTCATGGCGCGTGCTGGCTATAACCCGAATGCAGCGATTACTCTTTGGGAAAAAATGAACAAGCTTGAAGGTGGTAGCACTGGCGCGACTTTCCTGTCTACTCACCCATCGAACAGTCAGCGTATCGCAGCAATGCGTCAAAATCTGCCAGCAGCAATGCAGATCTATAACAAACGTTAAGATTGCATAATTTGAGGGATTCGCGATTTTAATGATGAAAAGCAGGGCAGTAGTCCTGCTTTTTTATATTTAAAATCTTAAGGCAATAAAAAAGGCAAAGTTTTCACTTTGCCTTTTTGTGCTAAAGACCGGGAAGTCTTAGTGGTGGTGACCACCCGCACCGTGTACGTGACCGTGATCAAGTTCTTCTTGAGAAGGTTCACGGATAGACACGATTTCAACTTCGAAAGTTAAATCTTGACCAGCAAGCGGGAAGTTAGCATCAACAACTACGTTGTCACCTTCAACTGCTTTAACAGTTACGATTTGAACGCCGTCATCAGTTTGTGCTTGGAACTGCATGCCTGCCTGGATGTTGTCTACGCCTTGGAACATTTGTTTAGGCACTTCTTGCACTAGCTCTGGGTTATATTCGCCATAGCCTTCAGCAGCAGGAACATTTACAGTGAATTTTTCACCAACAGTTTTGCCTTCTAAAGCTTTTTCTAAACCAGGGATGATGTTACCTGCACCGTGCAAATAGGCAAGTGGTTCACCTTGAGATTTGTCGAGAGTTTCACCCTCTGCGTTAGTCAATGTGTAGTGGAAAGAAACCACGAGGTTATTTGCAATAGCAGTCATATTAATTGATCCATTCAATTTTTTAAGGGTACATCATAAAGTGAAATTGTATTTTTGTAGACTAAAAATAGCAAAAAAATGCAATTTGACATGTTTAATGACGATTTTTTCATATATGAGGACAATATTTACAATTTCAATGCAATTTCAGCTTGGGTGCAATTTTTCGTGTAACAAAGTCTTTGGCAGTTAACAGGCCAGCATGGGTATAGCCATGAATGGTGGCCTGATGAATCCGGTACAGGGATACATACATGGATTTCGCGACAAAGCCTTGAACATTGACCTGACCCAATAATTCACCGACAGCACTGTTTTGACTTAAAGACACTAATGAGCCTTTGTCAGAAAACTTGAACATCGGTAAATAGCTTTCACCATTAATGCGTGCTTTTAAGGCTCTGACCAGAAAAGCGGCCTGCTGGCTGGCGACCTGTGCACGGGGGCCTAAAACCGGTTGATCTGCTTCAGGCTGACAGTGAGCACAATCACCAAAAACGAAAATATCCGGGTCTGACAAAGTTTGCAGAGTTGCATAAACTTTTAGGCGATTAATGTTGTCTTTTTCCAGTTCTTTAAGTTTTGCCAGAACTTCTGGTGCTTTAATTCCAGCAGCCCAGACTTTAATTTCTGCTTCGAGGCTTGAACCATCAGCAAAATAAATCTGGTCTTCATCGACTTTAGCGACCCTATGACTGGTTAATACCTCAATACCTAGACGATCGAGTTGCTCCATGGTGTGTTCAGCCATTTTCTCAGACAGTGCAGGTAAGATCCGATCAGCGGCTTCAATCAAAGTGATTTTGACTTTATTTGGATCAATCTTGTTCAGACCATATTTAAAAAAGTTTTGTTTGGCGATCACCAGCTCGGCAGCCAGTTCTACACCAGTTGCACCGGCTCCAATAATGGCAATTTTAAGCTCACGGGAAGAGGTTTGATTTTGAGCATTGAGATAAAGATGTAGCAGATCCTGCTGAAAGACATCGGCCTGCTGGCGGCTGTCGAGAAAATGACAGTATTGGGCAACACCTTCCGTATTAAAATCATTGGAAGTGGAACCTAATGCCAGCACCAGCGTGTCATAGCTGATGTGTTTCTTCTGTTTAGGCTGGGATTTTTTAGAAAAGTAATCTGTTTCCAGAACAATTTCTTTAGCCTTACGATCCAGATCAACAAATGTTCCCAGCACAAAGTGATAATGATGAGCTGCAGCATGACTAAAATAATTGGTTTCTTCTGCATGCGGATTAAGTGTACCTGCAGCAATTTCATGCAATAAGGGTTTCCAGATATGTGTCAGTTTCTGATCTACCAGCGTAATATGCGCTTGGCCACTTTTGCCTAAGGTTTCGCCCAGTTGAGTAGCTAGCTCCAATCCACCTGCGCCACCACCTACAATTACGATTCGATGTGCTGTCATATATTATTAACCTATTTATTTTTCTAATAAAAATAAGAGAAATTTAGACCAAATATACTATGGCATGGGCAGCAGGCCGTCTTGATTAGAATTGTTATACAAATTACAAAACGTAGCAATTATGGCAGAAGAGGTAAAATCGACGAGAGAAGAGAAGAAATCTATGGTGGGAGTTAGAAGACAAATGAGGGCCTTCTAACTGTATTCAGCGTTTATTTCTGGATTGGATAGAGTTTGGCACTTGGTGCATTTTCTGCAAAGATGCCAAAGAAGCTAGATAACCAGCTCAGGAATTTCTGGAAGAAACCGGCTTCTTCAAGTTCCACCATATCTTCAATCTGGATGGTACGAATAAGCTGATTATTCTGATACACATGAATCGTCGCTAATGGCATCACTTTGGCCATAGGTGCAATCAACTCAGAAGCAGTCATCTCTACATTAATATGGGTCTGGGTTTCATGGAGCGGTTCAATGCTTTGCATTACACCATCACCTGTATTCAACATTACCCGTTGATGGTTTTGATCGAACTGGTTCAGGTCAATGGCATAATTCTGATCATATAAAGATGTCGTAATAATCTGCGGCTGTTTAGTCTGAACCTTAAACATTTTCAAAGTCGATTTGATCACCGGTAATTCAGCGAGTAGCTGTTTGTCTTTAATGGCGACTTCATTACGGGTATAGGTATACGCCAGATTCATCAACTTATGCGACACTTCAGCGCGTTTGGCAGCACTTTTGGTACCTAGAACTACCACGATCAAACGACGGTGGGGCAGTTCCATATCATAAGTTGGACGATTGGCGGTGAGCGCCAGGTTATAGCCGGCTGCACGAGTAAAGCCAGTTTTTAAACCATCGACGCTTGAGTCCACTTGCAACACACGGTTAGTGGCACGGTGGAAATGGTTGTTATAGCTAAAACTTGGCTGTTTGGAATAATACAGATAGTCCGGAGTCTGATTGACTACAGCTGCCGACAAACGCGCCAGATCCGCTGCAGTAGAATAGTGCTCAGGCATGGTAATACCGGCCGGATTCTGGAAATGGGTATGAACCATACCTAAAGCTTTTGCTTCCCGATTCATTCGCTCGACAAAGCTCGGAATATCACCTGAAATTTTTTCTGCCAATGTCACAGCAGCATCATTCGCCGACATGATAATCAGACCTGCCAGAAGTTGATCAATCGAAATCTGCTCACCTTCTTTCAGGTACATTTGTGACTCATCCCACATCACTGTTTTCACAATCGGTGTTGCAGTTAATACTTCACTTTTATCTAATTTACCCGCCTGAATTTCTTTCAATGCAATATAAGCGACCATCATTTTGGTGAGGGAAGCTGGAGCACGTTGAACGTCGGCATTGTGTTCGGCAATGACTTGGCCTGACTGTGAGTCAAGAATGGTCCAGGCTTCTGCTTCAACGCTTTCAGGCAAAATATTCAGAAGGGCAGCATATGAAATTGCAGGCACAAACAGGCTGAGAACTGCAAGCAGTGAGATGATGTATTTCAAAGGTGTTCCTTAATAACCAACCGGTCGATGAACGATTTAATTTTCACGCATGCTATGCCTTTTTTTTAAGGATAGCTAGTCAGAAATGTAGACAAATGCGACAGCTAAGCAATACTGGCCTAAAAAATGCTAAGCTAAGCTATAACTCATTTATTTGTATTTTATATCGCCCATTATGTTGCATTATCAAATCGAATTTGACGATTATCGTCAGCACCTTATTCACGTAACTCTTCGCTTTTTAGCAGATCCAACGCAAGTCCTTTCTTTACCGACCTGGATTCCGGGCAGTTACCTGATTCGTGAGTTCTCAAAGCATATTGAAGCGGTCAAGGCTTATGATGAGGACGGACGCCAGCTACAAATCCAGAAGTTTGAAAAGAATAAATGGCGTTTATTCAATACGGATCATGAACTGATTACGGTGGAATATGATGTCTATGCGTATGACCTGTCTGTTCGTGGTGCATATGTGGATCAAAACCGTCTTTATGTGAACCCGGCTTGTGCATGTTTAGGGCTGGAAGGTCAGGAACATAAAGAAATTGAAGTAGAAGTATTCTTGCCGGATGAGCTAAAACATTTCCAGCTTGCGACAGGTATGCAGGCTAAAAGTCTGGTCAAAGGTCGTTATACCTTAAAAGCTAAAAACTATGCTGAACTGATTGATGCGCCGTTTGAACTGGCGGAGCAGACCCGTTTCAGTTTTGAAGCCAATGGCATTCCGCATGAGTTTGTAGTGTCAGGCAAACATGCGATGAATGAACAGCGTATGAAGCAGGACATTGAGAAAATCTGTGCGACAGAAATTTCCATGTTCGGTTCTGCGCCATTCAATGATTATACCTTTATGACCATAGCAACCGGTAACAGCTATGGCGGTTTGGAGCATCCAAACTCAACCAGTCTGATTACACCGCGTGATGATTTCCCTAAAGTAGATGAGCCTAAAGAGCCATCGAAAGATTATCAGCGTTTCCTTGGCCTATGTAGTCATGAGTATTTCCATTCATGGTTAGTGAAATTTATTCGTCCAGAAAACTTCGTGAATTATGATCTAAATAAAGAAGGCTATACCTCTTTGCTTTGGATCTTTGAAGGGTTTACGTCGTATTATGATGACCTGATTCTGCTCCGTAGTGGCGTGATTAATCAGGAATCTTATATTGCATTGCTCAAAGCGCAGATTGACCGTTATTTGCAAAACCCGGGACGTTTTATTCAGTCAGTATCTGAGTCTAGCTTTGATGCCTGGGTAAAATTCTATCGTCAGGATGAAAACTCAAATAATGCCGGTACCAGCTACTACAATAAAGGCTGTTTAGTTGCACTTTGTCTGGATCTAGGTTTACGTCTGCGTGGCTCAAGTCTGGACGCTTTGATGCGTAAGCTATATGAAAATACGCAAAATGGCATTCAGGTCAATGAACGCACTATTTTCGAATTGTGTCAGGAATTGACTGGTGATAACTGGTTAGAACAGATTAATCACCTGATCAATACTACTGATGAATTGCCATTAGATCAGTTATTACCTGAATTTGGCGTGAGCTATACGCTGAAAAATGACAAGTCATTACCATTTGGTTTGAAACTTGTAGATAAGCCTGAAGGTGTGCTGGTTCAGTCTGCACGTCGTGATGGAGCAGGGGTGAAAGCGGGCCTTTCAGCGAATGATGTGATTGTGGCGATTGATGGGCTTAAAGCAACGACGAAACTTGTCGAGAAATATGCGAAACAGGAAGGTACGTATACTGTCCATGCATTCCGTCGTGATGAGCTGATGACTTTTGACGTTCAAAATGGTGGTTCTGAACTGACTGAAGTTGAATTGAAAGTTGAAGATCAAACTAAAGCTGAGAAATGGTTGAAAGCTTAATTTAGCATTTGCTGTTTTAAAAAACCGGTGTTGATGCACCGGTTTTTTTATTGCATTAAGTTTTAGAATAATTATTTAACGATCAGTCGTGAGGTTCCACGGAATTCAGCCACGATTTGATCTTCCTGATTCAGGATCTGAATATCGTAAATCCCACTGCGACCGCTACTGGCTTTATGTTCAGCTATGGCGGTAAGGGTATCACCGAGCAGTGCCGGTTTCAGATAATGAATACCACAATGTTGGCCGACTGCTGGATGTTCGCCGGTATTGCAGGCAATGGCAAATGCAGCATCAGCTAATGCAAAAATCACAGCGCCGTTACAGGTCTGATGCCCCTGTAAATGTTGTTCAGACACTTTAAGTTCAATCTTCGCATGATTGTGGTTATAAGAAATTAGATGCGCACCGAGATACTGAATTAACCGGTCCTGATTAAACATCTGGTTCACTTGCTGATCCATTGCAAAACTCCTTTTTTAGATACACTTATTTTAAAAATATTAATTATATGAATCATAAATAGCACTCTAGGAGATAAATAACAAGCGAAAGCCAGATGAATGATGAAATGCAGCCATTTTACTTATCAAAATAAAGCGCCATGAAAATGACGCTTTTAGGGATTAAGAATTAGTTACCACGATAGGTTGAATAACCATAAGAGCTCAGTAATAAGGGAATATGATAGTGCTCCAAAGCACCGTCAATCGTAAATACCACAGGTACTTCAGGGAAGAAGGTGCGTTGATTATTGGCCTTAAACCAGTCACCGGTTTTGAAGGTCACTTTATAGATGCCTTTCTGTAAAGCTGTATCTTTAGGATAAAACTCTTTGATACGGCCATTGGCATCTGTTTTTAACTCATTCAGTTTTATCCACTTGTCACCTTGCTGAGCTTCCAGAATCACCGCGACATTGGCGGAAGGCAGACCAGTTTCCTGATTCAGCACATGCACACTTAAAGGATTCTGTGCAAAAGAAAAGCTTGCTGTCGCCGCTAGAAGAGCACCAAAAATAATTTTTTTCATAGGTCTGTTCCTATTCAATAGATAGATAAAATTAAAGTTGTTTTAAAGTATGTTGAATGCCTTGTGCGGCACATTGATGATCCTGTTCAGAGCCACCAGAGCCTGCAACGCCAACAGCGCCAATGAGCTGGTTTTTATAAACCACAGGTACCCCGCCGCCCAATAATAACAATTCATCCAGGGTATTTAAATTTTGTGCATCCGGGTTCTTTTGTGCATGACGCATGAAATCCAATGTACTGGTCTTAGTCGAGTATGCAGTAAAGGCTTTACGCTGTGATGCAGTTAAATTGTGAATTCCGACAGATTCATGCCGTTGACTGGCCAAGACATTGCCGCCTTGATCCAGTACTGTGACTGCAGCGGGTTTGCTGGCTTTCTGACAAGCTTGCATGACGTTCTCAGTAAGCTGATTTGCTGTACTCAAGTCCATAATATAGGCCGTTTTTAATTCAGCATGGCTTAAGCTAACCATTGCTAAACTCGCTAGATATAAAAATATTTTTCTCTGATTTAATCTACTTCTCATGATAATGTTCAGTCATATAGAAATTGAGAAGATCATAATCAAAGAATGGAAGCTCATGGATGACAATCAGATTACCAATTTGTAATCTTTGCGCCGTATGAAATTGATTAAACTCAGCCCATGCATATTTTAATTGTAGAAGATGAAACCAAAATTGCCGGCTTCTTGGCTACAGGCTTAAATGAATCCGGCTACCAGACTACACAAGTGGGTAATGGCCTGCATGCCTTATCGGTGCTGGAACAGCAACCGATTGATCTGGTATTGCTGGATGTGATGCTGCCCGACCTAGACGGCTGGCAAGTCCTCAAAACCTTGCGTACTTTCTCTAAAGTCCCCGTACTCATGCTGACTGCCAAAGATCATGTGCTTGACCGGGTCAAAGGGTTGGAACTGGGTGCAGATGACTACTTAACCAAGCCTTTCTCTTATATCGAACTTTTGGCCCGAATTAAAAGCCTACTGCGCCGTGTACCAAAAGTTGAACATGAAATGTATCAGGTGGCCAATTTAGAGCTGAATCGTTTAACCCGGGAAGTATTTCGAGACCAGCAAAAAATTGAGCTTACCCAAAAGGAGTTTGCGCTTTTACAGTTGCTGATGGAACACCAGTCCGAAGTTTTAACCCGGACACAAATTGCTTCACTGGTCTGGAATATTAATTTTAATACCGACACCAATGTCGTTGATGTTGCTGTACGCCGATTACGTTCTAAAATTGATGATCATTTCAGTCCAAAACTTATTCATACTGTACGTGGTATGGGTTATAAACTGGATGTGCACGCATGAAAATGCATTTAGGCACACGTCTCGGCATCGCTTTTGGCCTTATTTCCTGTATCGTTTTTTTAAGTATCGGCGGGTTGTCCTATCACAATATGCAGCAGATGGTGCAACAACAGCAGGATGAAGCTTTGGCCTTGCGGATTTCCAGAATAGAAATATTTCTGGCTGATCAGCAAAGCTTTCAGGTGCTGATCGAGCATCCGGAGCTTTATGAGAATATGCTTGGACAGGAAGATAACTTACTGATTCTTAAAAATGCTCAGAATACCTTGATTGACATTAATCCTTTAAATATCGCTATTCCTCTATTGGATTATCACACCAAGCTGAATTATCAAAATAATAAGATTGAACAACCCACGACCCGTTTGGCATTTAAGCAAGTGGACTTTAATGGACAGTCTTATCAACTGATTACCGGTAAGCAGCTCGCAGCAGGGCAACAGGTTTTAAAACATTACCTGATAAAATTAGTGATCTACACTCTGCTTGGTATTATTTTATCTACTTTGTTAGCCTGGCTGATGGGACACTATCTACTGCGATCCATGCGCCAATTAATTTACGCCACTCAGCAAATTAATGTGCAGCAGCTGGATCAGCGTATCGAGTTGCCATCCCGAACTATTGAGGTGCAGCAACTAACCGAGGCCATGAATGCCATGCTGGACCGAATACAGCAAGGCTATGAACAGTTGGCCCGATTTTCTGAAGATATTTCCCATGAATTACGAACGCCCCTGAATAACTTGATGGGGCAAACCCAGATTGCCTTGTCGAAGTCACGCAGTCGCGATGAATTAGAAAATTTGCTGTATTCCCATCTGGAAGAGTATGAACGTCTAACTCAGATGATTGAAAACATGCTATTTATCGCCCGAGTTGAACATGGCCACTATCAGATAGAAAAACAGACACTAGAACTTAGCCAGATCATAGAAGATTTGCTGGCATATTTTGAGTTTCTGGCAGAAGAAAAAAATATATCTATTTATACGGATATTCCGGCTCAACTGAATATAGCTGCGCATCCGGAACATCTGCAACGTGCGCTTGCCAATTTACTCAGCAACGCAGTGCAGTATGGAAAGGAAAATGGCGAGATCAGAATCACGGCGATGACTACAGAAAATAGCTGTCGGATTGATGTGCTGACAGCAGGTGTACAGATCCCCGAGCAGCATTTAGCCCATCTGTTTGAACGCTTTTATCAAGTTGATAGCAGCCGGCATCAAAAAGCCCAAACGGGTGGTTTGGGCTTGGCGATTGTGCAGTCCATTATGCAGTTGCATCAGGGGGAAGTTCAGGTGAATAACCATTCTCAAGGGGTGGTCTTTAGTTTGATCTTCCCGATCTAAGCAGTGGCTTAACGTGTACGACGGCCACGACTCTTGGTATTTGGACGGGTGGTACCATTGGTCTTGCGACGTGGTTTTTCACCTTCTTCCATTTGCCAGATACGCGGTGTGCCGGTTTTTTTCTTGGTGCCGTCTTTCGTTACTTTCTTGTTAATTGGTTTACCACCGGTACCACCCGGTTTTTTCACATAAGAGCGCGAGCGGTAAGGTTCTTGAGCAGGCACATCTTTAAAGTCTGGATAAAGTAGGGGTTCAATTTCTTTAGTTTCACCTGGCTGTAAACCTAATTGAACCAGATCAATTGAACCGATTTTGGTACGGATCAAACGTAAGGTAGGAAAACCAACGGCTGCAGTCATACGACGTACCTGACGGTTACGGCCTTCACAGATTGAAATTTCGACCCATGAAGTTGGAACAGAAGCACGGAAACGTACAGGAGGATTGCGCTCCCATAACCATTCCGGTTCAATGACTTTAATTGCTTTGGCTGGCAGCGTAATACCGTCATTCAGTTCAACACCCTTACGAAGCTGTTCTAGAGCTTCTTCGGTTATATCCCCATCGACCTGAACCAGATAAGTTTTGAATTTTTTGCTGGCTGGATTGGTAATATATTGGTTTAAACCGCCATGATCGGTCAGGAACATCAAACCTTCAGAATCCATGTCCAGACGACCGGCAATACGCAGATCCGGATCGTCTACGAAATCCGCCATAGTCTGATGTTTTTCATCTGGACGAAATTGGGAGAGGACGTCATAAGGCTTGTTAAGAATGACAATTTTCACTTTAACCTACTAAAATATATAAAATAATTCTGGTGTGGCAGTCATGTTGCCCATTGTGATACTCCTTTACTTATAAGTAGGAGATAAGGGAAGACATAAAAGAGTCCACTAAGTGGAAGCTATCATAGCAGATTCTGATTTATCTTCCTTGAATTTATGTTTTGTATCTAATCTGATTGCGACCATGCCGCTTTAAAATGATGTACTTTTTGTATTCAAATATGATCTTCCGTTTAAGAATGTTAATCCTCAATGATCTTCATTTTCTACTGAACTTGTCGAGTCAGTTAAGGGAAGATCAGACAATTCAAGGCTAAGCAAAAAATTGACAATGATTTTTATAGAGCTGAAATGGTCTTAACGGATTTACATACCATACAAAAGCTTTCCAAACTGGCTTAGACCACTACAAAGCAAGCTGATATTTTAATTTCACAGTTTCTAATATTTTTAATTTTGAGGTGAACAATGAAATTGTTGACTTTAATTAGTATGGGTATTGCAGCGAGTTATTGTTATAAAAGCATCAAACATAACAAGCAAAATCTTTCAAATCTAAGTTTTGATGAAGTGATAAATCAACACATTTTACGAGATTTTATAGCCTGAGCATTATTCATATTTACCGTTAGCTTAAGCTAATTATAAATAGAGAATCTCAACATATCCTGTTGGGATTTTTTATTTTTATCATTTAAATATTTTTAGATAAGATGAGTAAGAAAATTTATATCAAAATGAAAGTTACATGATTAATCTATTAAATAGTCAATTAATACAACTCTATAAAGCAATGTAAACGAAAAATTCAAATCTTCTGCTAAATTAAAAAATAAACCAAATGTGTGGAGGTTTGTATGAGAAATATACCAGAAGGAACCCAGGTTATTCATCATATATCAGCTCAGGACGGTGCATTCTATAAGGAAGAAAATGGAATTCTGAAAGTCTGGATGATGTGTGCTTAAAAAACAGGAGGGTTTAACTTGGTAAACTATACATACTCATTAGGAGTTTACCATGAGCAAGAAACAGAAGACTTACACCGCAGAATTTAAAGCTGAAGCCATAAAAGCCATTG